>NZ_JBHVIV010000024.1:0-53899 GCF_042799475.1 Kitasatospora sp. NPDC057692
GGCATCTCCGGCGCGATCCAGCACCGGGCCGGCATGCAGACCTCGAAGACCATCGTGGCCGTCAACAAGGACCCCGAGGCCCCGATCTTCGAGCTGGTCGACTACGGCGTCGTCGGCGACCTGTTCGCGGTGCTGCCGCAGCTCACCGCCGAGGTGAAGGCCCGCAAGGTCTGATCCGGCGCACGGCATCGGCGCGGGGGCGCGCCCGGGATTTCCCGGGCGCGCCCCCGCCGTCCTTCGCCCGGACGCCGGCCGGTGGGCGGCGGCCCGTAGAGTCGGTCGGCGGCGCGGGTCGTTGACCGTCGCGCGCAGCGGACCATCGTGGACATCGTGGACAGGGGCGAGGGCGGACGCATGACACTCTTGACGGCGCTTCAGGGCGGATCCGGCGACTCGGCCGACGCGCTGCGGATCTCCGACGGTCCCGGGCTCTCCCGCGAGCGGCTGCTCGGCGCGGCCACCGCCGTCGCCGACCGGGTGGCCGGCGCCCCCGCGCTCGCGGTGCTCGCCCGGCCCACCGCCGAGACCGTGGCCGCCGTCGTCGGCGGGCTGCTCGCCGGGGTGCCGGTGGTGCCGCTGCCGCCCGACTCGGGGCCCAAGGAGCGGGCGCACATCCTGCGCGACTCGGGCGCGGCCCTGCTCGCCCACGCCGCCGCCGACACCCCGCCGGAGGACGCCGGGATCGCCGGCCTCCCGGTGGACCTGCGCGAGCGCTCCGCCACCACGTACGCCGAGCCCGACCCGGCGGCGACCGCCTTCGTGCTCTACACCTCCGGCACCACCGGCGCGCCCAAGGGGGCGATGATCGGCCGCTCCGCCGTCGCCGCCGACCTCGACGCGCTCGCCGACGCCTGGCAGTGGACCGCCGAGGACACCCTGGTGCACGGCCTGCCGCTGTTCCACGTGCACGGACTGGTGCTCGGCGTGCTCGGCGCGCTGCGAACCGGCAGCCGGCTGGTGCACACCGGGCGCCCGACCCCCGCCGGGTACGCGGCGGCGGGCGGCAGCCTCTACTTCGGCGTGCCGACCGTCTGGTCCCGGTTGGCGGGCGATCCGCAGGCGGCCGCCCGGCTGGCCTCCGCCCGGCTGCTGGTCTCCGGCAGCGCCCCGCTGCCGGTCCCGGTGTTCGAACGGCTCGCCGCGCTGACCGGGCGGGCCCCGATCGAGCGCTACGGCATGACGGAGTCGCTGATCACCGTCTCCACCAGGGCCGACGGCGAGCGCCGCCCGGGCAGCGTCGGCCTCCCGGTGGCGGGGGTGCGCACCCGGCTGGTCGGCGAGGACGGCGGGCCCGTCCCGCACGACGGCGAGACCGTCGGCGAACTCCAGGTGGCCGGTCCCACCCTGTTCCGCGGGTACCTCAACCGGCCGGACGCCGACGCCGAGGCCTGGACCGCCGACGGCTGGTTCCGTACCGGGGACGTCGCGGTGATCGGCGCGGACGGCTTCCACCGGATCGTCGGGCGCGCCTCGGTGGACCTGATCAAGAGCGGCGGGTACCGGATCGGCGCCGGCGAGGTGGAGGCGGCACTGCGCGACCACCCGGCGGTGGCCGACGCCGCCGTGGTCGGCGCGCCGGACGAGGACCTCGGCCAGGCGATCGTGGCGTACGTCGTTCCGGAGGGTTCGGTGACGGGGGAGCAGCTGACGGCCTTTGTGGCCGAGCGGCTCTCGGTGCACAAGCGGCCCCGGAGGGTGGTGCTGGTGCCCGAACTGCCCAGGAACGCCTTGGGAAAGGTGCTGAAGAAGCAGCTGCTGGCGGAGTCGGCACCCGAGTGACGGGCGGTCATCCGGCGCCGGGTCGGATGACGGTCGCTCACCTTCCGTGAGCCTTCCTTTGGCGCACTCCACTGCGCGCTGTGAGCGGACGCGTGCCTAACGTGACAAGCGGCGCGGCCGGGGCCGACGAGGCCCCGCGCACCGCGTCCAGCGTTCAGCTCCCAGCGTTCGGCGCGATCGTCGCGACCGGCGCGATCAGCGAAGGAAGACAGCAGCATGACGACCGTCAACACCGGCGCACCGGGTGCCGCCGACGACGCGACCGGGCAGTCCACCGCCTCCTCCTCCCTCCGGCCGGCGGCGGGTGCCCGCCCCTCCCGTGCGGCGCGGGTCCGCCGGGGGATAGGCATGGTGGCCGTGATCGCGGCCGGCGCCGGCGTGATCGGCCTCGGCGCCGGCGCGGGGACCGCCGCGGCCGAGCCGGCGCCGGCCCACGCCGGGTGGGACGGCTCGCGGTACTGGTTCAAGGACAGCCAGGGCCACTGGCGCTGGACGGCGCACTACGACGTCTACCTGGCGCGCAGCGGCGGCTCGGCCACGGGGGGCACGGCTTCGGGGGGCACGGCTTCGGGGACGTCCGCGGTGAAGTCGGCCGGCTCGTCCGGGGGGATCACCCAGGGGTGGGACGGCTCGCGGTACTGGTTCCGCAACAGCCAGGGCCAGTGGCGCTGGACCTCGCACTACGACGTCTACCTGGACCGCACCGGCGGGTCGGGCTCGGGCTCGGCCGCCCCGTCCTCCGACACGGCCCCCTCGTCCACGTCCTCGTCCGCGGCCCCGTCGCCGGACGGTGACGTCGAGACCGCGGTGCAGTACGCGCTCGCGCAGCTGGGCAAGCCGTTCCGGACGGCCGGCAACGGGCCGGACGGCTACGACTGCTCGGGTCTCGTCCAGCAGTCCTTCAAGCGCGGCGGCGTCTCCCTGCCGCGGGTCGCCAACGACCAGTACGCGGCCACCACGCCGGTGACGGCCGGGCAGCTGCGCCGCGGCGACCTGCTGTTCTGGTCGGACGACGGCAGCGCGCGGGGCATCCACCACGTGGCGATCTACCTGGGCAACAACCAGTACGTGGAGGCCGCCCGGCCCGGTACCTCGATCCGGGTCTCGCGGATCAGCAGCGGCTACTACCCGACGCACATGGGCCGGCCCTGAGGCCTGTCCGCACCGTCCCGCCGGTGCCGGGGCCGCGACGGCGTCGGCACCGGCGGGGCCGGGGACCTGCGCGCGATGGGGCGCGGGAAGTGCGGAAGGGGCGCGCGCCCCGGGGCCGGACTCCGGTGCCCAGGGGTGCGCGCTCCGGCGCGGCCGGGGTCGTACGGGAATCGTCGCAGGCCCTCTGACCTGGGCACATGCCCCTGACAAGCGGAACGGGGAACCGCCATGAGCGGGGACGGCGTGGAGGTATGGGGACCGGCGCGGCGGGGGTACCACCTCGGGTGGCGCTGATTCGACGGACGGGGGCGCCGCCCGGTGCGAACGGCGCCGGGGGAGGTCGAGAACATGGGGGCGTGAGTGATCGTCTGGATCAATGGCACGTTCGGGGCGGGCAAGACGAGTGCCTGCCGCGCATTGGTGGAACTGCTGCCCGGCAGCATGCTGTTCGATCCCGAGCTGGTGGGCTTCGGGCTGCGCGCGATGCTGCCGGCCGACCGGATGGCGGCGGTGTCGGACTTCCAGGACCTGCCGGCCTGGCGCCGGCTGGTCCCCGAGACGGCGGCGGCACTGCTCGGCGAGGTGCCCGGGCCGCTGGTGGTCCCGATGACGCTGCTGCGGGAGGACTACCGGGACGAGATCTTCGGGTCGCTGGCCTCGAACGGCATCGCCGTGCACCACCTCGTCCTGGACCCTGAAGAAACGATCCTGCGCCAGCGCATAGCCCAGCGCGAGGAGGTCCCTGACGACCCGGAGCGCAGCGAGCGGATCCGCCAGTGGTGCCTGGAGCACCTGCCGCGCTACCGCGCCGCCCGCCGCTGGCTGCGCCGCGACGCCCGGCTCGTCGACACCTCCGGCCTCACCCCGGGCGAGACCGCCGCCCGGCTCGCCCAGCTGGTGAGCGACGGCTCGGCCCGCTGTCCGATCGTGCAGACCCCCGACCCGACCGGGGACACCGTGGCGGCCGCCGTCCTGTTCTTCGACGAGCAGGACCGGGTACTGCTCGTCGACCCGGTCTACAAGCCGGACTGGGAGTTCCCCGGCGGTGTCGTCGAGCGGGGCGAGGCGCCCACCGACGCCGCGCTCAGGGAGACCGCCGAGGAGCTCGGCCTGCGCCTCGACCCGGCCGCGCTGCGGCTGCTCGCCGTCGACTGGGAGCCGCGCACCGGCCCGCGCTGCGGCGGGCTGCGGCTGGTCTACGACGGCGGACTGCTGGACGCCACCGCCCGGCAGGGGCTGCGGCTCCCGCAGGAGGAGCTGCGCGGCTGGCGGTTCGTCGGTCTGGAGGAGGCCGCCGGGCTGCTGCCCCCGACCCGGTACCGGCGGCTGGCGGCCGCGCTGGACGCCCGCCGCTGCGGGGAGCTGCGCTACCTGGAGGCCGGGCGCCGGGCCGGTGCGGGGCTGGCGCCGACCGCCGACGCGGCGTGAGTACGGGCGGCGTGAGCGCGGGAGGCGTGCGGGCGGCCGGCGCGTGCCCCGCGGCCGCCCCGGCCCCCGGGGGACGGCGCCCGCCGCGGGGCGGCAGGATGACGGCATGCCGTTCACACTGAGCCACCCCGCCGCCGTGCTGCCCCTGCTGCGCGCGGCGGGGGAGCGCGGACCCCTGGTCGCCTCGGCGCTGGTCGCCGGGTCACTGGCGCCCGACCTGCCGTTCTTCGCCGAGTCGCTGCTGCCCGGGGTGTACCGGCACGGCGGGACGACCCACCGCTGGTGGGCGGTGCCGACGGTGGACGTGGTGCTCGCTGCCGGGCTGGTGGCGGGCTGGCACGGGCTGGTGCGCGGACCGCTGGTCGCGCTGCTCCCGGGCCGGTGGGCGGGCGCGGCCGAGGCGCTGACGGCCCGCCGGGCCGGGCGGGGGCGGCCGTCGGGCGCGGACCTCGGGTGGTTCGCGGTCTCGGCGGCGGCCGGTGCGGCGAGCCACGTCGGCTGGGACGGCTTCACCCACGCCGGGCGGTTCGGGTCCCGGCTGCTGCCGGCGCTGGAGCGGCCGGTGGCGGGCGGCCCGCCGCTGTACGAGGTGCTGCAGTACGGCACCTCGGCGCCGGGGCTGGCCGCGGTGGCGGGGTACGCGGTGCGGGCGGCCCGGGCGGTGGAGCCGGTGCGCCCGGCCGTCGAGCTGTCGGACCGGGCCCGGCGGACGGGCGCGGCGGTGCTGGGGGCGGCCACCGCGGCGGGAGTGGTGCACCGGCTCGTGCCGCTGCGGCGCGGACCGCTCGCGGAGCTGTGCTTCGGAGCGGGGGCCGGCCTCGCGGTCGGCGCGGTCGGCTGGGCGCTGGGCCGGGCGGCCGTGGCGGGGGCGCGGGGGCGTGCGGGGAGCGGTTCCCCGCGGCGTACGGGCGCGCGGGCGCAGGTTCGCGCGGGCGGGTGGCTGCGCGGGGCCGGCGCGTAACGGCAGGGGCCGCGCCGTCACGGATGGACGGCGCGGCCCCGGGGCGTGTCCGACGGTTCGCGCCGGATCGGCGTGCCGGACCGTCAGGCGGAGCGCAGCTCGGCGTAGCGGCGCAGGAAGAGCGCCTCGGTGAGGGCCATCCGCTCCAGCTCCAGCGGGTCGACGCTCTCGTTGACGGCGTGGATCTGGGTGGTCGGCTCCTCGACGCCGATCAGGATGATCTCGGCCTCCGGGTAGAGGGTGCGCAGCGTGTTGCAGAGCGGGATCGAGCCGCCCTCGCCGGAGGCCACCATCGGGGTGCCGAAGGCCTCGGCCATCGCCTCGCCCATCGCCTCGTAGGCCGGGCCGGAGATGTCGGCGCTGAACGCGGCGCCGTTGCCCTGCCGCTCCACGGTGACCCGGGCGCCGAACGGCACCTGGCCCTCGAGGTGGGCGACCAGCGCCTCCTGGGCGGCCGCGGTGTCCATGCCCGGCGGCACCCGCAGGCTGACCGAGGCCTTGGCGGAGGCCTGCACGGAGGAGGTCGCGCCGATCACCGGCGGGGCGTCGATGCCGAGGACGGTGACGGAGGGGCGGGCCCAGAGCCGGTCGGCGACGGTGCCGGTGCCGGTGAGCGCGACGCCGTCCAGCACCTTGGCGTCGGCGCGGAACTGCTCGTCGGGGTACTGCACGCCGCTCCAGCTCTGGTCGGTGGCCAGCCCGGCCACGGCGACGTCGCCGTTCTCGTCGTGCAGTGAGGCGAGCACCTTGACCAGGGCCTGCAGGGCGTCCGGGGCGGCGCCGCCGAAGGCGCCCGAGTGCAGGTTGCCGGCCAGCGTGCGGACCGAGACGTCGACCACGGTCATGCCGCGCAGCGAGGCGGTGACGGTGGGCAGGCCGGCGGCGAAGTTGCCGGTGTCGCCGATCACGATGGCGTCGGCGGTGAGCAGCTCGGGGTGGGCCTCGGCGTAGCGCTCCAGGCCGCCGGTGCCCTGCTCCTCCGAGCCCTCGACGATGACCTTCAGCCCGACCGGGTAGCCGCCGTCCACCTGGCGCAGCGCCCGAAGGGCCGTCAGGTGCATCAGGATGTTGCCCTTGCAGTCGGCGGCGCCGCGTCCGTACCAGCGGCCGTCGCGCTCGGTGAGCTCGAAGGCGGGGCTGAGCCAGGCGTCCTCGTCGAGCGGCGGCTGGACGTCGTAGTGCGAGTAGAGCAGCACGGTCGGGGCGCCGGCCGGGCCGGGGAGCTCGCCGTAGACGGACTGGGTGCCGTCGGGGGTGTCCAGCAGCCGGATGTTCGTCAGGCCCTCGGCGGCGAAGGCGTCGGCGACCCAGCGGGCGGCCTTCTCGCACTCCTCGACCGGGAACTGGCGCGGGTCGGCGACCGAGGGGAAGGCGACCAGGTCGGCGAGGTCGGTGCGGGCGCGGTCCATGAGGGACCGGACGACGTCGGCCAGGGGCTGCTGCGGCATCGGTGCTCCGGGGAGGGCTGGTCCGTCCGAGGGGGTGGTGCGGGCGAACGGTGTTGACGGGGGGTAGTGCCGATCATAGGCGGAGCCGGGCGGGGGGCGTCGGGGCGGTGCGGCCGACGGCGGCGGGGGATGACGCCTTAGGATTGCTGCCCGTGACTGACTCCGGAAGCCCCGATACTCGTAGCCCGCTCGACGCCGAGGCCGACGGGCCGGACCGGCCGGACCCGCTGGACGGCGTCTGGGACGTCGTCGTGGTCGGCGCCGGACCGGCCGGCGCCTCCGCCGCGCACGCCGCGGCCCTGCAGGGCCGGCGCGTGCTGCTGCTCGACAAGGCCGAGCACCCCCGGTACAAGACCTGCGGCGGCGGCATCATCGGCCCGTCCCGGGACAGCCTGCCGCCGGACTTCAGACTGCCGCTCCAGGACCGGGTGCACGCCGTCACCTTCGCGTACCGCGGCCGGTTCACCCGGACCAGGCGCTCCCGGCGGATGCTGTTCGGCCTGGTCAACCGGGACGAGTTCGACCTGCGCCTGGTCCAGGCGGCCAAGCAGGCCGGGGCGGTGCTGGTCACCGGAGTGACCGTCACCGGGGTGGAGCAGCGCGGCGGCGAGCACCGGACGGCGCTGGTCACCGCCGCCGACGGGCGCGGCTTCGAGGCGCGCGCGGTGGTCGGCGCGGACGGCAGCGCGAGCCGGATCGGCCGGCACGTCGGCGTCTCCTTCGACCAGATCGACCTCGGCCTGGAGGCGGAGATCCCCGTCCCGGCGGACGTCGCCGCCGACTGGGCGGGCCGGATCCACCTCGACTGGGGCCCGCTGCCCGGCAGTTACGGCTGGGTGTTCCCGAAGACCGAGTCCAGCAGCCTGACCGTCGGGGTGATCTCGGCGCGCGGCGACGGCGAGCGGACCAAGCAGTACCTGGCGGACTACATCCGGCGGCTGGGCCTGTCGGGGTTCCCGCCGAGCGTGGAGTCCGGGCACCTGACCCGCTGCCGGGCCGACGACTCGCCGCTGTCGCGCGGCCGGGTCCTGGTGGCCGGCGACGCGGCCGGCCTGCTGGAGCCGTGGACCCGCGAGGGCATCTCGTACGCGCTGCGCTCGGGCCGGCTGGCCGGGGAGTGGGCGGTCAAGGTGGCCGAGTCGGGTACGGCGGCCGAGGTGCGGCGCGAGGCGCTGAACTACGCGTTCGCGATCAAGGCGGGCCTGGGGGTGGAGATGCGGGCCGGCAAGCAGATGCTGAACGCCTTCGAGCGCCGGCCGTACCTGTTCCACGCGGCGGTCTGCCTGGTCGACCCGGCGTGGCGGGCGTTCGCCCGGACCACCCAGGGGCACACCACCTTCGCCCAGGTGCTGCGGCAGTACCGCTCGGCCCGCCGGCTGGCCGCGCTCGCCTCGCGCTGATCCGGCGCGCGGCCCCGGACGATGTGACGCCGGGCCGGACGGGGGCTTCCCGTCCGGCCCGGCGCGCATGGATCACCGGGGTGGCAGGGGCTACCTGAGGCCGCCGTCGACCGCGTTGATCAGGGTGCCGCCCGGGGTGTCACCGGTCATGTCCCAGATCATCGCGCCGAGCAGGCCCTTCGATTTCAGCCAGGCCGTCTTCTTGGTGATCGACCAGGCGTCGTCGAAGGTCCACCACTGTCCGCCCGCTCCGGTGTAGCCGTAGGTCGCCACGGACTGTTCGTCGTGGTAGACGGAGAGGTTGGGGAAGGTGGTGAGCAGGTTGTTGTACCCGCGGGTTCCGGCCTCCTCGGCGAACTGGCCGGGGGCGGCGCCGGTCGCGCTCTGCCACTCGCCCTTGACGCCGCCGTCCGCGACGCCCTGCCAGCCGCGGCCGTAGAAGGCCAGGCCGATGGTGAGCTTGCGCGGGTTGACCCCGGCGTCCAGGTAGGGCTTGACGGCCCCTTCGACGCTGAAGTGCGTGGTGTACGGGTCCTGGGCGTCCACGTAGAGGTTGCCCTGGTGGCCGGCGCGGTTGGGCTCCCACGAGTTGTCGCTGCCGGCGCCGTGGAAGTCGTAGCCCTGGATGTTGGCGATGTCCAGGTAGTTGAAGATCTTCGACAGGTCCCAGCCCTGGTTGATCTTGACCGGGTCGGCCGGGGTGAAGGCGGTCAGCAGCTTGTGCGAGCCGCCGAGCGCGTCCAGCTGCTTGCGGAACTCGGCGAGCAGCGCGGTCAGGTTGTCCTTGTCGTTGGCGCTGTAGTGGTTGCCGGCGTGGCCGTCGGGCGAGCCGGGCCACTCCCAGTCGATGTCGATGCCGTCGAAGATGCCGGCCGCGACGCCGTCACCGCCCGCGCCGTTGTAGGCCGGCAGGTTGCCCTTGATCCAGATGTCGAGGCAGGACTTGACGAACTTCTGCCGGGACGCGTCGGTGGCCGCCGCGTCGGAGAAGTACTTGGAGTACGTCCAGCCGCCGAGCGAGGCGACGACCTTCAGGTGCGGGTACTTGGCCTTGAGCTTCTTCAGCTGGTTGAAGTTGCCGCGCAGCTTGCCCCAGCCGTCGTCCGCCACGCCGTCGATCGACTGGGCGGCGCTCATCGGGCGGGCGTAGTCGGCGTCGGCGTCGCCCGCGCCGGTGCCCTGGTCGGGGTCCTGCGGGTTGGACGTGGTGCCCCGGGTGACGCCCGCCATGCAGGTGAGGTTGACCGGGTCGATGTTCTCGAAGGCGTAGTTGATGACGTCGAGCTTGGCCGCGCTGCCCGAGGTGTCGAGGTTCTTCACGAAGTACTGGCGTCCGTAGATGCCCCACTGGGTGAAGTAGCCGACCCGGGCGTACTTGCCGGCGCCGACCAGGTCGGAGGTGGTGACCTTGAGCGGGGCCGAGGCGGGGGAGGCGTTGTCGGCGCCGTCCCGGGCCTTGACGGTGAAGGTGTAGGAGGTGGACGGGGAGAGGCTGCTGACGGTGGCCGTCAGGGTGGAGCCGGTGACCGTGCGGACCAGCGCGCCGTCCTGGTAGACGTCGTACGCGGCGACCTTCAGATTGTCGGTGGCGGCGTTCCAGGCGAGCGTCACGTCGCTCGAACCCACCGCGGTGGTGCGGAGGTTGGTGGGCGCGGTGGGCGGCGTCGGGTCGGTGGACGGGTCGAAGGTGGAGGCGGTGACCGGCGCGCTCGCCGGGCCGAGGTTGCCGCGGGTGTCCTTGGCGCGGACGGTCAGCGTGTAGCTGGTCGCCGGGGTGAGGTTGGTGACCACGGCGTCGGTGGTGGTGCTGCTGCCGACCACGGTGCTGCCGTTCAGCACGTCGTAGGAGGCGACCGGGAAGTCGCCGCCGGTCGCGGCGGGCCACTTCAGCGCGAGCGTGTGGGCCGTCGCGTCGGTCACCGTCGGGGTGCCCGGGGCGGACGGCAGGACGTCCGAACTGCCGTCGCACTTGTCGCCGTTGATCCGGCAGCCGGTCGGCGTGCCGATCGGGCCGTTGGCGACGAACCAGAAGCTGTACGGCTCGGTGGTCCTCCCGGCGGGGACGTTGGCGTTGTAGAACGCGGCGACGGCGGTGACGTGGCGGCCGTTGACCGTCGCGGTGCCGTTGTAGCTGTTCTGGATGGTCACACCGGCCGGGAGGTCGAACTCCAGGGTCCAGCCGTTGACGGCGGTGGTGTTGTCGTTCTTGACGATGTAGGTGCCCTTCCACCAGGAGCCGCTGTTCTCGCTGGTGAAGGCGGCGGTGAGCTTGCCGGCCGCATTGGCCGGGGTGGCCAGTGCGGTGACCGCGGCCAGGGGGAGGAGCAGGACGGAGAGCAGCGCGAGCAGCCTGTGGCGGCCTCGGCGCGTGCGGGATCGAACGGACATGGTTCTCCCTGCGACTGTGGGGGTTGGACAGGGTGACGCCGAACCGAACGGGGGTGGTGCGGGGGTGATACCGGCCGGTACCGGGGTGGTACCGGGTTTGTGACATGCCCGCCGCCGTGGGGAGACGGGGGCATGGGCACTGTAGGAGGTACAGACCAATGCGTCAACAGGTCTGTACCACTGACGAGTTGGCCGGATCCGGCAAAGCGGTCCGTCAGCTGCGGCGCGGCGCGCCGGAGAGCTCGTCGCCGAGTGCGCTGCGGCTGTACAGCACCGAACGGCCGTGCCGCGCCCGGGTCACCAGCCCGGTCGCGTGCAGCACCGCGAGGTGCTGGCTGACCGCGCCCGGCGTCACGCCCAGCCGGTAGGCCAGGTCGGTGGTGGAGCCCGGCTCGGCCAGCAGCGCGAGCAGCCGGGCCTTCGGCGCGCCCAGCAGCCGCTCCAGTGCGCGCGGGGTGGCCGGAGGCCGCGGGCGGGCCATCCCCGCCTGCCCGCGGGCCGGGTAACTGATCTGCGGCGGACGGTCGTTGCTGATCATCGTGATCGCGCCGCGGGCGAAGAAAGTCGGCACCAGGACCAGCCCCCGGCCGTCCACCGTGATCTCGCCGTCCCAGTCCTTCCAGCGGCGGTCGATCGACAGGATGCCGTCCGCCCAGCGCAACCGGTGGTCGAGGTCGGCGAACAGCGCCGCCGCGCCCTGCCGGGCCAGCACCCGCGACCGGTAGACCAGGTCCGCCTCCAGCACCGCCCGCGCCTGCGGCCACCACGCGGGCGCCAGACAGCGTTCCCAGTACTCCTCCAGCGCGTCGGCGATCCGCGCCAGCAGCCGGGCCGGATCGGCCAGCCCGGCCGCCAGCACCGCCGGCAGCGGCTGGTGGTGCGGCAGGAAGGTCTGCTCCAGCTCGGTGCGCAACTGCTCCGGCGGCAGCGCCCGGACCGCGGCCAGCTCGGTGCGGAAGTCCGGCCACGGGGTGGCCGGACGGGGCGTCAGGAAGTCCGGGATCCAGCGGTTGGCGCCGACCAGGGAGAGCAGCAGCGCGGAGTCCAGCCGCTCGAAGGCGGGCCGCAGGCGCTCGAACGCGGCGGACTGCAGGGCGTAGTAGCCCGGGTGGGTCCACATCCGCAGGCTGAGCGCGGCCTCCTGGATCGGCGAGCAGGCGAACCAGGTGGTGGCGAGATCGGCCAGGTCGAGCTTGAACCGGTGCACGCCGTCCCTCCTGGAGGTTTTAGGGCCAGCCTAAATCAGTACGGTCCGGCGGCGGCGCCGGGGTGTGATCGGGTCATGACCACCCCACCCGCGGCGACCGCCGCACCGCGCCCCGCGCCACCCGCGTCCAGGGCCTCCCGTCTGCTGCACCCCGACCCGACGGTGCGCCGGCTCGCCCGGATCACCCTGCTCAACACCCTCGGCAGCGGCCTCTCGCTCTCCGTCGGCGTGCTGTTCTTCACCCGCTACCTCGGCCTGAGCGCGGCGCAGCTCGGCCTCGCGCTCACCGCCGCCGGGCTCTGCGGGGTCCTCGCGAGCGTCCCCGCCGGGCGGGCCGCCGACCGCTGGGGGAGTAGGCCGATCCTGGTGGCGCTGGTCGCGCTCACCGGCCTGGGCACCGCCGGCTACACAGCGGTCGGCGGCTACCCGGCGTTCGTGGCGCTCGCCTGCCTGGTCGCCGCCGCCGACCGGGGCGCGGCCGCCGTGCGCAACGCCCTCTACGCCGAGGTGCTGCCGGCCGACAAGCGGGTGGCCGGGCGGGCCTATCTGCGGGTGGTGACCAACGTCGGGCTCTGCCTTGGCACCGGCGTCGGCGCGGTCGCCCTCCAGGTGGACTCGCGCCCCGGCTATCTGGCGGCGATCCTGGCCGACGCGGCCTCGTACCTGGCGGTCGCGGTGATGTTCCAGCGGCTGCCGGTGCCGGACCGGGTCCGCGGCGCGGGTGGCCCGGGTGGCTCGGGTGCCGCTGCTGACGCGGGCGGGGAACGCGGCGGGCGGCGGCGGCCGGCCCGGGAGCCCAACCCGGCGCTGCGGGACGGGCCGTTCCTGCTGGTGACCGGGCTCAGCGCGGTGCTCGGCCTGCAGTTCGCGATGCTGGAGGTCGGCGTGCCGCTGTGGATCGTCCAGCAGACCGACGCGCCCCGGATCACCGTGGCCGCCACCCTGGTCGTCAACACCGTGCTGGTCATCGCGTTCCAGGTCCGCGCCACCCGGGGCACCGAGCACCCGGCGGCCGCCGCGCGGGCCTGCGGCCGGGCCGGGCTGATCCTGGCCGCCTCCTGCCTGGTGATCGCCCTCGCCCACGGCGCGCCCGCCGCGATCGCCGCCGTGGTGGTGCTCGCCGGCGTCGCGCTCCAGGGGGTCGGCGAGGTCCTGGGCCAGGCCGGCACCTGGGCGCTCAGCTACGACCTGGCCGGCGAGCGGGCCCACGGCGCCTACCAGGGCGTCTTCAACGCGGGCACCGCCGCCGCTCTGATGATCGGCCCTGCGGTGGTCTCGACCGTCGTCATCGGCCACGGCCTGGTCGGCTGGGCCGCCCTCGGCGCCCTGCTCGCCGGGGCGGGCCTCGGGATGGGCCCCGCCGTCCGGTGGGCCCGGCGGCGGGACACGACGGCGGCGACGGTCTGAGGGCCTACTCCGGCACCACCGCGAAGGCCTCGATCTCCATCAGCACCTCCGGCAGGAACAGCGCCGCGACCTGCACCGCCGAGGAGGCCGGCAGCGGCAGGTCGCCCAGCGCCTCGTTGCGGGCCTCGCGGATCGCGGGCATGAAGGCCACGTCGGTGACGAAGTACGTCAGCTTCACGACGTGCGAGAAGTCCGCCCCCGCCGCCGCCAGACAGCGCCGCAGGTTCTCGAACACCTGCCGCGCCTGCGCCTTGGGGTCCCCCTCC
This sequence comes from Kitasatospora sp. NPDC057692, assembly GCF_042799475.1. Taxonomy (NCBI): domain Bacteria; kingdom Bacillati; phylum Actinomycetota; class Actinomycetes; order Kitasatosporales; family Streptomycetaceae; genus Kitasatospora; species Kitasatospora sp. NPDC057692. The sequence goes on from NZ_JBHVIV010000024.1 coordinate 13,437, forward strand.
CCGACCAGCCGCCGCTCCTCGTCGAACGCCACCTGCCCCGACACGGCCACCAGCCGCCCGCTCCCACTGACGACCTGCGTGTACCCCGTCCCCGGAGCAACCCCGGGCGGCTCGGCGATGTGGGTGAGCGAGCCGCTGTTCCGCTGCGATTCCATGGTCATACGACCATCGTGGCCGACGCCCGATCACCGCAACAGGCATTTACGGTCGGTAGACCGCTTCCGTACCTGCGGTGACGAGCCCGTCCGGCCAGGAGGAGACCGATTCGTGAGGACGAGCCCTACCGGGATCGTCGAAGGAGTCGTCACACCGCGGTCGGCGTCGTGGGCGCACGAGAGCGCCGCCGAGGTCATCCGCCGACAGCCGACGCCCCGGTTGGAGGAACTGGGGCGCCGGTCCGGCCGCCGGAGCCGTTCGGCCCCGACCGCGACACGGCGCGGCTCTGATCCCGTTCCGGGGGGCCGAAGGGGCTGGTCCGGGGGAGGGCGGGCGTGTCAGAGTCGTCCGGGCGCGCGCGGCTCACGGGTGGCGGGCGTTCGTTCCGACCCACCCTCAGCCGGAAAGCAGGACCGCACCGATGACCAGCGAAGCGCCCCTCGTCCGTGTCGCCACCGAGGACGCCGTCACCACCCTGACGCTCGACTCGCCGCACAACCGCAACGCCCTCTCCACCCGGCTGATGGCCGAGTTGACGGCCGGGCTCGCTGGGGCGGCGGCCGATCCGGAGGTGCGGGCGGTGGTGCTGACGCACGCGGGCAGGGTGTTCTGCGCCGGGGCGGACCTCTCGGAGGCGACCGGTGCCGATCCGACGGTCGGGCCGCGCGGGCTGGTCGACCTCCAGCGGGCCATCGTGGACTGCGCCAAGCCGGTGATCGCCGTGATCGACGGGCACGTCCGGGCCGGCGGGCTCGGGCTGGTCGGCGCGGCCGACCTGGCGCTCGCCGGGCCGGCCGCCACCTTCGCGTTCACCGAGGTCCGGCTGGGGCTCGCGCCGGCCGTCATCTCGCTGCCGCTGCGCCCCAAGCTGGATCCGCGCGCGGCCTCCCGCTACTACCTGACCGGCGAGGTCTTCGATGCCGCCGAGGCCGCCCGGATCGGCCTGGTCACCCAGGCCGTCGACGCGCCGGAGGCGGCCGAGGTGGCGCTCAAGGGCCTGCTGGACGCCCTGCGGCTGGGCTCGCCGCAGGGCCTCGCGCAGTCCAAGCGGCTGGCCAACGCCGAGGTGGTGCGCTCCTTCGAGCGGGACGCCGACGAGCTGGTGGAGCTGTCGGCGCGGCTGTTCGGCTCGGAGGAGGCGCAGGAGGGCATGCGCTCGTTCCTGGAGAAGCGCCCGGCGCGCTGGGTGCGCTGACCCGCCCCTCCGCGCGGCTCAGCCGATGGCCGCGGCCTCGCGCCACAGGTCGAGCAGTGAGTCGTCCCCGGCGGTGGCCACCCGGCCGGTGCCGCCCGGCAGCCGGTTCCAGAGCAGCAGGTAGAGGTCGCGGGCCGGGCCGGAGAGCGTCAGGTCGGCCGGCCGCTCGACGTGCTCGACGGCGATCGGCTCCGGGCTGATGGTCAGCAGCCACCGGCCCGGGCCGTCGCTCGGGCTGATCTGGATCGTGCGCGGGTGCTCGCTGCGGACCTTGGAGCGGCCGACGGTGAGGAAGCCGGACAGCAGCTCGTCGATGCCGTCCTGGGCGAACTCCGGGTCGGCGTGCGGCCCCTCGACACCGGCCGCCGCGTCGGCGTCGATCCGGTGCACGGCCGTCTCGTGCGCCTGGCGGCGGGTCCAGAACGCGAGCGGGTTCGGCGACGGGAGGAAGGTCCAGCAGTCCAGGTCGGCCGGGGCGGCGGTGAGCGTGTCGACCAGGGTGGCGTGGCCGGCGCGGAACCACGCGACCAGGTCGGCGTCGTCCGGCTCCGGCCCCCAGATGGCCTGCTGGCGCTCGGCGTCCATCGGGGCGGCCAGCCGGTCGCGGACGGTGACGGTCGCCCAGCGGTGCACCTGGCCGAGGTGCAGCACGAGGTCGCGCAGCCGCCACTCCGGGCAGGTCGGGACGGGGGTCCCGAGGTCGGTGCGGGCGGCGGCGTCCGCGAGCAGGGCGCCCTCGCGGCGCAGGGCGTCGAGGTGCGTGGTGATCTCCATAACGGCGAGTCTGGCAGCAGAGGTTGGTTCCGGGAGCGGTTTTCCGAACGGGGTTTCGACGAGGACAGGCCGTGTGACCTTGGCCGCCCTCCCGCCGGGCGGGCGCTACGGGCCGGTAACGTGAGCGCATGTCGATCACGCGTTCCCTGCTCAGCGCCGCCCGGGCGGGTGGCCGGCGAGCCGCCGGCCGGCTCGTCCACCGGGGCTGGCGGTGGGTACAGGAGGCCGGCGCGGTGTCCAGCGAGAACCCGGGGCCGTACCGGTTCCGCGAGCTGGGCGCGGGGACGAAGCTGACCTTCCCGCTCGGCGCGGTCTTCAACGAGCAGTGGATCACCATCGGGCCGTTCTCGATCATCGGCGAGCGGGTGACCATCAGCGCGGGCTTCCTGCCCGGGCTCGACCTCGGCCCCGAGCCGATCGTGCGGATCGGCGGCGGCTGTGTGATCGGCCGGGACAGCCACATCGTCGGCCACCAGTCGATCGTGCTCGGCGACGACGTGTGGACCGGCCCGGGCGTCTACATATCCGACCAGGCGCACGAGTACCGGGCCACCGATCTGCCGATCGGCAAGCAGTGGCCGCGCAACGAGCCGGTGGAGATCGGCTCCGGCAGCTGGATCGGCACCGGCGCGGTGATCCTGCCGGGCGCCCGGCTGGGCCGCAACGTGGTCGTCGCGGCCGGCTCGGTGGTGCGCGGCGAGGTGCCGGACCACACCGTGGTCGCGGGCGCCCCGGCCAGGGCGGTCCGCCGGTGGACGCCGGAGGAGGGCTGGCAGCCGCCCTTCCGCAACGAGCCGCCGCGGCCGCTGCCGGACGACGTGACGGTCGCCCAACTGCGGGCGCTGGCCGGGTGGGACCTGCGGCTGCCGGGCGAGCCGGGGGTCTGAGCAGGGCCCGGGCCGGCCCGCGGTGGGCCTGGCGGGCGACCGCGCGGCCGCGCCCCGACGTCCGGCACGCGTGGCGCGGCGCGTTCCCGTTCGCCGCCGCCGGACGCCGTCAGCCCCGCGGCGTGGTGCGGAAGGTGAGGACGGCGGTGACGCCCTCGGGGCGCAGGGCGTGGGTGGCCGGGGCGGTGAGGAGGGCGGCGTCGTAGCGGGCGAGGGGGGTGCCGTCGAGGGCGGCGGTGCCGGAGAGGCAGACCAGCAGCACGGTGGCGCCGTCCGGGACGGTGACCGGGCCGGGGCGCTCGGCGAGGACGAGGTCGGCGGTGGCCCGGCCGCGCCGGGTCATCACGTTGAAGTCGACGAGCGGGCCGCCGAGCAGCCGGCAGTCGGTGGCCGCGTCGCCGGAGAAGGCGAACGGGCGGAACGGCGCGTCGACGAGGTGCTCGGTGCCGTCGACGGTCAGCGCCATGCCCGGGCCCTCGACCACGGTGATCACCCGGTCGACGCCGGGGAACGCGGAGAACGGTCCGGCGGAGGCGACCTCGGCGAGGCTGACCCGCCACCGGAAGCCGTCCGGCCCGGAGTCCGCCGGCTCCCCGGCGACCTCCCTGGTCACCCCGCCCCCGTTGCGCCACGCCGTGGCCGGCCGCTCGGCGGCGGGCAGGAACCGGACCGGAGCCGTGCTGTTCGTCATGGCGCGATCCTCGCACGGCGGTCGGTGGGGGCGGGGTGACGGGTTCAGCGGCGGCGGGCGGCCAGCGGGAGGACGGCGGCGACGGTCGCGGCGGCGGCGACGGTGGTCAGGGCGAGCGGCAGGCTGGTCGCGTCGGCGAGGAAGCCGATCACCGGTGGGCCGATCAGCATGCCGGCGTAGCCGAGCGTCGAGGCGAGCGCGACGCCCTGCGGGCCGCCGACGACGCCGGCCCGGGCGATGGCGAGCGGGAAGATGTTGGCGAGCCCGAGCCCGACCAGGACGAACCCGGCCACGGCCAGGGGCACCAGCGGCGCGAGTGCCGCCAGCAGCATCCCGGCCGCGGCGGTGAGGCCGCCGAGGATCATCACCCGGTCCTGGCCGAGGCGCAGGGACAGCCAGGTGCCGCCGATCCGCCCGGTGGTCATGGCGAGCGCGTAGGCGGCGTAGGCGGCGGCGGCCACTCGCGCGTCGGCGTGGACGTCGTCGGTGAGGTGCAGGGTGGTCCAGTCGGCGACGGCGCCCTCGCCGTACGCGGTGCAGAGCGCGGTGAGGCCGAGCAGCAGGACCAGCACCCGGCCGGTGGAGCGGGCGGAGGAGGTGGAGGTGGAGGTTGAGGTGGAGGGAGTGGAGGGGGCGGAGGCGGGGGAGAGCAGTCGCGCCGCCGGGCTGCGGAGCAGCGCGACGCCCGCCGCCGCGGTGACGGCGAGCCCGGCGAGTCCGGCCAGCGCCAGCCACCCGGCGGCCGTGAGCGGACCGGCGAGCAGCCCGCCGACGCCCGCCCCGAGCAGCCCGCCGAGGCTGTACCCGGCGTGGAAGCTGGGCATCACCGGGCGGCCCAGTTCGGCGACGATCTCGACGGCGGCGCTGTTCATGGCGACGTTGGCCCCGCCGTATCCGGCGCCGAAGAGCAGCAGGACGCCGCCGAGCGCCGTCACCGAGTGGGTGTGCGCGGGCAGCGGGACGGCGAGCGCGAGCACGGCGAGCGAGGCGACGGTGACCGGCCGGGAGCCGTAGCGCACGCAGAGCCGGCCGACGATCGGCATGGTGGCCACGGCGCCCGCCGAGACGCAGAGCAGGGCGAGTCCGAGGGCGCTGTGCGAGGCGTGGACCTGGCTGCGGACGTCCGGGATGCGGACCACCCAGGCGGCGAACAGCAGGCCGTCGACGGCGAAGAAGGCGGTGAGGGCGAGCCGGGCGGTGCCCCAGGAGGCGAGGGAGTGCGCGAAAGGGCTGGGGGATTTCGCCGCGGTGCTGCGAGACTGGGGAGTCAGTTGACGGAGGGGACCGGAGGGACGGATTTTGTTTCGGAGCGGCACAAAGTAACAATAGGTCCGTGCAGCTCTCACCTTCAAGCCCGAAGCCCGGGACCGGGGCCGACCACGACGCGCAGCGCGACGCCCACCGCCGCGCGGCCCCCGACCGAGGGCGGACGCTGCTCGGCCCCGCGCTCCAGCTGATCCACACCGGCCGGGCCCCGACCCGCTCCGCGCTGACCCGCGCGCTGGACGTCACCCGGGCCACCGCCGGCGCCGTCACCGCCGAGCTGGAGGCGCTCGGCCTCATCACGGTCGACTCCCGCCCCGCCGGCGGCGGCCGCGGCCGCCCCTCGCACCGGCTCGCCATCGATCCCGCGGGCCCGGTGGTGGTCGCCGGCCAGATCCACGCCGACGGCCTCAGCGTCACCCTGGCCGGTCTCGGCGGCCTGCTCGACCCGCCGGTCCACCTGCCGCTGCCCGCCGCCACCGACCCGGTGCGGATGCTGCGCGCGGTCGCCCAGGCGGGCGCCGAGCTCGCCCGCGGCACCGAGCGGCGCTGTCTCGGCGCGGCGCTCGCACTGCCCAACCCGGTCACCGAGCCGGACGGCACGGCGCTCGCCGCGCTGCACTTCGCCTGGCCCAGCGGTACGCCCGTGGCCGACCTGTACGACGTGGAGGTGGGGCGCGCCGACCACGGCCCGCGCGCGCTCGACCCGCTGCCCACCGCGATCGCCAACGACGCCAACCTCGCCGCCCTCGCCGAGTACCGGCACGGCGCCGGCCGCGGCGCGCGGCACCTGCTGCTCGCCACCTCCGGTCACCGCGGCGTCGGCGGCGCGCTGGTCATCGACGGCCGGCTGCACACCGGCAGCGCCGGACTCGCCCTGGAGGTCGGCCATCTGACCGTCGACCCGCAGGGCCGGCCCTGCGGCTGCGGCAACCGCGGCTGCCTCAACTCGGAGACCGACCCGGACGCGCTGTTCGCCGCCGCCGGACTGACGCCGGACCCGGACCGGCCGCTGCTCGACCAGGCGGGCGAGCTCTGCCGGGCCGCCGCCACCGACGAGCGGGCCCGGGCGGCCGTGGAGCACGTCATCGACCGGCTCGGCCTCGGCCTGGCCGGGGTCGCCAACATCCTCAACCCGGACCGGGTGGTGCTCAGCGGGCTGCACCTGGACCTGCTGGAGGCCGCGCCGGACCGGCTGCGGGCGGTCGTCGCCGAGCGCAGCCTGTGGGGGCGCAGCGGCCGGGTGCCGATCGTCGGCGCGGAGCTGGAGCACAGCGCGCTGGCCGGGGCGGCCGAACTCGGCTGGCTCCCGTACCTGGCGGACCCGCAATCGGTGACCGCCGGGTAGGTGGTCCGATAAGCGGAGCCTAGAGCTTCGGATAATGTCACTTATCGTGACACCCATACACTCGTAGTGAGCGAGCGGGGGCCTTCAGGGGACCGTACGAGGAGAGTGGCATGGGCATGGGCATGGGGACCGAACCGACCGTCGACGTGGACCGGTCCGACCCGGCGTACCGGCGCTGGCTCAAGGAGGCGGTCCGCAAGGTCCAGGCGGACGCCAACCGCTCGGCCGACACCCACCTGCTGCGCTTCCCGCTCCCGGCGGACTGGGGCATCGACCTCTACCTCAAGGACGAGTCCACCCATCCGACCGGCTCGCTGAAGCACCGGCTGGCCCGGTCGCTGTTCCTCTACGGGCTCTGCAACGGCTGGATCCGCCCCGGCAAGCCCGTCATCGAGGCCTCCAGCGGCTCCACGGCCGTCTCCGAGGCGTACTTCGCACAGCTCGTCGGGGTGCCGTTCATCGCGGTGATGGCCAAGTCCACCAGCCAGTCCAAGATCGACCTGATCGAGTTCCACGGCGGGGAGTGCCACCTGGTGGACCGGCCGGACGAGGTCTACGAGGCCTCGGCCCGGCTCGCCGAGCGGACCGGCGGCCACTACATGGACCAGTTCACCTACGCCGAGCGGGCCACCGACTGGCGGGGCAACAACAACATCGCCGAGTCGGTCTTCGCCCAGCTGCGCCTGGAACCGCACCCGGAGCCGGCCTGGATCGTGGCCACCGCCGGCACCGGCGGCACCTCGGCGACCATCGCCCGCTACGTCCACTACATGCAGTACGACACCCGGATCTGCGTCGCCGACCCGGAGAACTCCTGTTTCTTCGACGGCTGGGTGCACGGCGACCCGGACGCGGTGTGCGACCGCGGCTCGCGGATCGAGGGGATCGGGCGGCCCCGGATGGAGCCGAGCTTCGTGCCCGGGGCGGTCGACCGGATGATGAAGGTCCCGGACGCCGCCTCGGTCGCCGCGGTGCGGCTGCTGGACCGGGTGCTCGGCCGGAAGGCGGGCGCGTCCACCGGGACCGGGCTGTGGAGCGCGCTGCGGATCGTCGCGCAGATGCGGGCGGCGGGGGAGGGTGGCAGCGTGGTCACCCTGATCTGCGACCCGGGTGACCGCTACCTCGACAAGTACTACTCGGACGACTGGCTGGCGGGCGAGCGGATCGACATCGCGCCCTACCTGGCCGGCCTGGAGTCCTTCCTGGCCGGCGGAGACTGGACGGGCTGACGGGCTGACGGGCTGACGGGCCGACGGGCCGACCGGCCCGTCGGCCCGGGGGCGCCGGACTCCGGCCCTACGGCAGCCGGGCCGTCGGGAGGTCGGCGGGGACGAGCAGCTGGAGGTCCTCGGTGGACGCGTCGGGCAGCTGGGCGACCCGCATGGCGTGCCGCTCGACCATGGTCTCGAACACCTGGCGGGCGGTGCGCCCGTTGCCGAAGTTGGGGCCGCGCTCGATGCCGGCGAAGTGGTCGAGCAGGGCGTGCTCGGTGGCCTCGGCGAGCGCGTACTCGTGTTCGGCGCACTGGGCGCGGGCGATCTCCAGCAGCTCCCCGGCCGAGTAGTCGGGGAAGGTGATGGTGCGCGAGAACCGCGAGGAGACACCGGGGTTGGCGGAGAGGAAGCGTTCCATCTCGGCGGTGTAGCCGGCCACGATGACCACCACCTCGTCCCGGTGGTCCTCCATCAGCTTCACCAGCGTGTCGATCGCCTCCCGCCCGAAGTCGCGGGCGCCGTCCTCCGGCGCCAGCGCGTACGCCTCGTCGATGAACAGGACGCCGCCGCGCGCCCGGTCGAAGGCGGCGGCGGTGCGGATCGCGGTGGAGCCGATGTGCTCGCCGACCAGGTCGACCCGGGCCACCTCGATCAGGTGGCCGCGCTGCAGCACCCCGAGCGAGGCCAGGATCTCGCCGTACAGCCGGGCCACCGTGGTCTTGCCGGTGCCGGGGGCACCGGTGAAGACCAGGTGGCGGCGGAGCGAGGGCGCCTTGAGTCCGGCCTGCCGGCGCCGCCGGCCGACCGAGATGAGGTCGATCAGCGTCCGCACCTCCTGCTTGACGGTGGCCAGGCCCACCAGTCCGTCGAGTTCGGCCAGCGCCTCGTCGGCGGGCCGGCAGTCGGGGATCGGCCCGATCACCGCGGCGGCGGGGGCGGCGGAGGCCAAGGTCGCCGCGGTGGCCGCGAGTTGGGCACGCGGCGGGGGGATGTCGGCCGCGCCGGCGGCCCCGACGGCCGCGGCCGTCGGGGCCGGCACGTCGTCCGAGGTGCACCCCTCCACCACCGGCCCGGGCTCGGAGAACTCGAAGCCGGCCCGCTCGTTCTGCTCGGCCCGGCAGCGGGTGAGCACCGTGCGGCAGCCGTCGATGATGTGGAAGCCGAAGCCCTTGCCGTGCGAGACCCGGCAGTCCTCGAAGGTGCCCCGGCCCTGGGCGGAGACGTAGACGCCGGCGTCCGACCCGGCCCGGACGGTGCAGTCCCGCAGCACCGGGTCGGCGCCCTTGGTGACGATCACCCCGGTCGCCACGTCGGAGATCTCGCAGCCGGTCAGCACGCCCCCGCTGCCGTGGTCGCGGAACCACAGCCCGGTGCCCGCCTCCTGGACCCGGCAGCCGGTCAGCGTCACCGTCGCCCCGCCGCTGACCGACACCGCCGAGCTGCGGATCCGGCTGAACGAGCAGCCCTCGGCGACGGCCGCCGAGTCGCGGTCCAGCACGAACAGCGCGTCCGGCAGGTCGTGCAGCGCGCAGTCGGTGAGCGTGAGCCGGGCGCCGTCGCTCACCCACAGCGCCGGGTACTCGCCGTTCGAGCCGTGGATCTGGCAGGACTCGGCGCTGGCCTCGGTGCCCTGGTCCCAGACCGAGAGCGCCCCGCGCCCGAAGTCCCGCACGGTGGAGTGGACGAGGCTGAGCCGGGCGCGGCCGCGCAGGTCGGCGGCGTTCTCCGGCACGTCGTGCACCCGGCTGCCGGTGAGCACGAGTTCGGCCTCGCCGTCCAGGGTGAGGCCGTTGCCGGTCACCCGGTGGATCTCGCAGTCGACCAGCCGCCCGCCCGCCTGGGCCTCGGCCTGGACCCCGCTGCCGCGGATCTCGTAGATCTCGCAGCCGGTCAGCTCGGCCGCGCTGCCCGGGTCGGAGAGCAGCACACCCGCGCCGGACGCGTGGTGCACCCGGCAGCGCTCCAGCGCGGCGGCCGCGCCGCCGAGCACCGCCAGCCCGGCCTGGCCGGCGGCGGCGACCTCGCAGTCCTCGAAGGCGGCGGCGGTGCCCGGGCCGCGCAGCCGCAGCCCGAGGCCGTCCGGGTTGCTCACCACGCAGCCCTTCAGGGTCGGCCGGGCGCCGTCGGTCACCTCGACCCCGGCCGCCGAGTGGGTCTCCACCCGGCAGCCGCTGAACGCGGCGGTCGCCTCCTCGCCGGTGACCAGGACGGCCGGGACGGACCGGTCGCTGCCCTCGATCACGAGGTCGCGGACGGCCGCCGCGGCGGTGACGGTGAGCGGCACCCCGCCCGGCGGGTCGATCCGGACGCTGCCGGGGCCCTGGGCGGCGACGAGCGTCACCGCCTTGTCGACGACCACGTTCTCCCGGAAGGTGCCCGGCCGCACGGTCACCGTGTCGCCCGGTTCCGCGGCCGCCAGGGCTTCCGCGAGCGTGTCGTACTCGCCGGCGCGGCGCCGCCAGCGGGATGCGCTGTCCTGGGTGACCCGGACCCTGTGCTCAGCCATGACGGTCTGTCGTCCCCACCTTCATCGAGCCGGCGATCTGCGGACCGGACGCACGCGGACGCGGTGCGCCCGGACGCGGCGCACCGGGGTGCGCGGGTCGTCCGCCCACCGTAGCGCGCCCGCGCGGGTGCTCAGGCCGCGCGGGCCGGACGGGGCGGGCGGGCCGGACGACAGCCGCGGGCCCACCGGGTGCGTCGGCACCTGCTTCAACGAGCGCGCACACGTCCGGTTCCGGGACGCGGGTGCGGAGGGGAGGGGATGGGAGGGCGGAAACGGGGGCGCGGGCGCGGGCGCCCGCCGTCAGACCTGGCGGTCGGCCGGCCAGTGCGCGCCGTCCTCCAGCACCTCGACCTCGTCGCCCAGCCGCAGCGTGCCGAGCACGTCGCCCTCGACGCCGGCCGGGCGCTCGGGGATCAGGTTCTGCCCGAACGCCGCCTTCTTCAGCAGCCGGTGGTGCCGGGCCAGGGTGCGCAGCGGCTCGGGGCCGCGCCGTTCGCCGCTCTCCTGGTCGGTGGTGGTGACCACGCAGCGCCCGCACGGCTTGACCGCCCGGAAGGTCAGCTCGCCGATCCGGATCCGCCGCCAGCCGTCCTCCGCCCAGGGCTCGCCGCCGGAGACCACCACGCTGGGGCGGAACCGCTCCATCGGCAGCTCCTCGTGGCCGTCCGGGTGCTCGGCGGCGATCAGCTCGTTGAGGCGGGCCAGCGAGGAGGTGCTGGTGAGCAGCAGGGGGAAGCCGTCGGCCATCGAGACGGTGTCGCCGGGGGTGGAGAAGTCCGGGTCGACGGGCCGGGCGCGCGGGTCGTCCAGGTGCACCAGGCGGTAGTCGCCGAGGTGCTCGGCGATCCACAGCTGGGCCTCCTTGCCGGCCTCGGCGGCGCGGAAGCGGGTGCCCCAGACCTCGACGTCGGCGAGCGGGTCGCCGACCGCGACGGCGGGGGCGGGGATCTCGGCGTGCGAGCCGTCGGGGGCGGTGAGCACGAGGGCCCCGGCGGGGGTGAGCTCGGCCCGGACCTGGCCCAGGGCGGCGTTCTCGCGCTGGCTGACGAACCGGCCGGTGCCGTCGGCGAGCATCCAGCGCCGGTCGCCGGCCAGGCCCCACGGTTCGACGCGGGCGCTCTCGGGGCTCAGGCGGTACATGGACTTGACGGGGTAGACGTGGAGTCCGGTGAGCTGCATTCCCCCATCCTGCCAGCCGCGTCCGGACCGGCGGCAGGCGCGGTCCGCGCCCCGTCCCGAGGCGCGGTCCCGACGGCGGTGCCGCGGCCGCCCGAACGCGCCCGCCCGCGTGCCCGAATGCGCACGGACCGCCCGGAACGCCAGGTGGGGCGGCGTTCCGGGCGGTCCGTGGATGACCCGTTTCTCCGTACGCCCGGCGGATGTGGGTGCGCCGGGTGGTGCTAGGTGGTGCGGGTGCGGGCCGGGTGGGGCCGGCCCGGAGCTGCCACCGGCCTCAGTAGCTCTGGGCCTGCGGCTGGTAGCCCTGCTGGAACTGCCCGGGCTCGCCGTACGGGCCGGGCCGCTGCGGCTGCATCGGGCGGACCGGGGCGACCGGGGTGACCGCGGGGCGCAGCTGGGCGCCGCCGAAGGACTGGTCGCCGGAGCCGCCGAAGCCGCCGGGCTGGGCGCCCTGGCCGACGAAGCCCTGCGGGCCGCCGAACGGCTGCGGGGCCTGGGGCTGGCCGACCATGCCCTGCGGGCCGACCGGGCCGCCGGCGGGCTGCGCACCGAAGGTCTGCGGGCCGCCGTGGCCGCCGACGAAGGTGTTCTGGCCGCCGAAGCTCTGGCCGCCGGACGGCTGGTATCCGCCGGTGGCGGCCTGGGTGAAGCCCGGGGCCGGGGTCTGCGGGCGCTGGCCGGGCAGGTACGGCTGCGGGGCGCCGTAGCCGGGGACCGGAGGCTGGGGCGCGGCGGCGTACGCGGGCGCCGACTGCGCCGGGATGTACGTGGTGGCCGGGCCGGAGGACGGCGCGCTGCTCGGGCCGGGGCCCAGGGCGAGGCGGGCGGGCGGCAGGGCGGGGAGGTTGCCGCCGGGGCTGTCGTACCCGGTGCCGTACCGGTTGTTCTCGTAGGACGGGCCGGACAGGCCGGATCCGTAACCGGTCGACAGGGCCGGCGGGAGGGCGGCCGGCACGTTGATGGGCGCGATCTGGGGGACACCGCGCTCTGCGACGAGGCTGTCGTAGATGGGCGTGCCGGAGGAGAAGGACGGAGAGGGGTAGCCGACTCCGTCGTAGGAGCGGGGCGAGGTCATGGGGCATACGGTAAGCCCACAACGCGGCTGCTGAGGAGACTGGGAGGCGGAGCAGTTCGAGTGTTTACACAAGCTTCGCCCGAACAAAGGTTTCGAAAGTAGGAAGAACGGACATTTTGGCGGCGACTTCAGGCCACTGTCCGGGGGTTCCGGGGGCTCGAACGGGGCTCGGACGGGGGTGTCGAAGACCCGTGCGGTGACGGGCCGGTGGACGGTTCGGGGACCGTCGAAGAAACTTCTGCGGGCGGGGCGCGGACCGGCGCATTCGAGCCCCCGCCGGGGGCGCGGCGGGGGCTCGTGAATGTTTGGGGAATAAAGTCCCCGTCAGGACCGATATGGGCCCGCGGCCGGGTGGCCGGGTTCCGCTCAGTGCGCCGGAGCGGCCTGCTCGGTGGTCTTCCCGTCGGCCTCCTCGGCCCTTTCGCCGCTCTTCTCGCCGTTCTTCCCACCGGTCTTCCCGGTGGCCTTTCCGGCCGCCTTCGCGGCGGACGGGCCCGCGGGCTGCTCGACGGGGCCGCGCTGGGCCGGGAAGCCGGGCCGGCCGGCCAGCTCGGAGGTGCAGAACGAGCAGCGCACCGCCGCGGCCGGGATCCTGCTGAGGCACTCCGGGCAGTCCGCCGTGGCGGCCGGCGCCGGCTTGGCGCCCTCCAGCTTCGCCTGGAGCCTGCCGACCGGCACCACCACGATGAAGTAGATCACCGCGGCCACCAGCACGAAGCCGATCAGGGCGTTGACGAAGACTCCGTACGGGAACCGGGTGCCGGCCACGTCGAAGGTCTTCTGGGTGAAGTCGCCGACCGCGCCCGTCGCCACGCCGATCAGCGGGGTGAGGAACGCCGTCACGAACCCGGTGACCACGGCCGTGAAGGCCGCGCCGATCACGATGCCGACCGCCAGGTCGACGACGTTTCCGCGCAGCAGGAAGCTGCGGAATCCCTTGAGCACCGGGAACTCCATATCCGTACGGGGGAGGGTGGAACGGGACCGCGGGCCCCGGCCGGACATCCTGCCGACCCGGCGGGCCCGCGGTCCAACCGCGTTCACCCGAACCGCGTAACGGGCCGGCGGACCGGCCCGCTCGGGTCAGGCCGCGCGCAGACGCTCCGCGTACGGCTGGATCCGGACCACCGCCTCCGCGACCCGGCGCACGGTGGCCGCGTCCATCTGCGACCAGAGGGGCACGGTGAGCACCGCGTCGGCGAGCCGGTCGGTCAGCGGCAGCGACTCCGCCTGGCCCAGGTGGGCGTAGGCGCGCTGGCGCTGCACCGGCGGGTGGAAGTAGCGGCGCGAGTCGATGCCCTCGGCCCGCAGCGCGTCGGCGAGTCGGCGGGCGGTGAGGCCGAAGGCGGCGTCGTCCAGGATGAGCGTGAGGTCCTTGAAGGTCGAGGTGTCGCCCTCCTCCGGCAGCGCCAGACGCAGCCCGGGCAGTCCGGCGGTCACCGCGGCGAACTCCTGGACCAGCGCCGTCCGGTGGGCCACCCGCTCGGGCAGGCCGGCCAGCCAGTTGAGGCCGACGGCGGCGTGCAGCTCGCTCATCCGCGCGTTCAGGCCGGGGAACAGCGTGTCGTAGTCGCCCGGGTTGCCGTAGTCGCGGGCGGTGCGCAGCCGGCGGGCGAGGCCGGCGTCGCGGGTGGCGACCAGGCCGCCCTCGCCGGCCACCGCGACCTTGGTCGGGCTCATCGAGAACACCTCGGCGTAGCCGAAGTTGCCGATCGGCACGCCCTTGCGGCGGCTGCCGAAGCCGTGCGCGGAGTCGTACACCAGCGGCACCCCGGCGGCGTCGGCGACCTCCTGGAGGCGCTCGACCTGGCAGGGCGTGCCGTAGACGTGGGTGGCCATCAGGGCGGCCGGGCGGTCGGCGGCGGCCAGTCGGGCGGCGGCGTCCTCGGGGTCGAGGGTGATGTCCCGCTCGCGGGCCTCGGCGAACACCGGGGTGCCGCCGGCCCAGTGCGCGGCGTGCGCGGTGGCGGAGAAGGTGAAGCCGGGCATCACCACCGGGCGGCGGTCGTCGAGGCCGGCGGCCTGGAGGACCAGCATCAGCCCGGTGGTGCAGTTGGAGACCGCCACCACGTGCGGCACCTCCAGCAGCTCGGCCGCCGCCTCCTCCAGTTCGGCGACGGTGCGGCCGTTGGTGAGCTGCCCGCTGTCGAGGACGGTGCCGAGCCGCTCCAGCAGCGCGGCGCGGTCGGGCACCTGGACCCGGGTGAGCGGCAGCCCGCCGGGGAAGGCGGGCGTGCCGCCGAGGGCGGCGGGCAGGGCAAGGGTGTCGGTGGTCATGGCGCGGTCGATCCCCCCTGGGACGGTGACGGTGACACGGTGGACGAGGATGGCGCGATGGACGACGGCGGGGCCGGGGAGGGCGTCGGAGCGGGCCGCGGCCGGCGCTCCGGCGGCTCGGCGCGGCGGCGGGCGCCCCATTGGCCGGGCGCGGCCCGCCACACCGGTGGCGGCCGGCGGCCGGCGGCGGACCCGCGGGCCGCGGCGGCCGGGACGACCAGCAGTACCAGGGCGAGCGGCAGCACCTGGACCCGTTCGCGGGACAGGATGCCCATGTTGTTGATGGTCGAGAAGGCCCAGCAGAACAGCAGCGTGTAGACGGCGGCGAAGGCCACGTAGGAGCGCTGCACGAACAGCCGGGGCAGTCGGCTCAGCCGCGGCCAGGCCCGGATGAACATCACCAGCAGGGCGAAGCACTCCACCGACTGGATCAGGTTCTGGATGTTGGAGGCCTCGAACGGGAACGGGCGGAACAGCACGCTGATCACCGCGACCGGCAGCCCCGCCGGGTTGAGGCTGAACTGCGGCGCGGCGTCCTCCGGCGCGGTCGCGTTGATCATCGAGTTGCCCTGGCTGGTGCGCCGGGAGGTCTCCGAGAGCACCTGGTTGACCGCGTCGCCGCCGGTCCCGTCGGTGCCGAAGAAGGTGGAGACCTGCTGGAGCATCAGCACCGCCATCGCGCCCAGCACCACGGCGGTGAGGATGGTGCGCAGTGGCCCCAGCGCGCTGACCTGCTGGGGCCGGCGGCGCAGCACGTAGGCGACCATCAGCCCGGCCCCGGCCAGCGCGGTGACGTGCGGGCGGACCATCGCGGTGCCCAGCGAGCCGAGCGCGATGCAGGCGAAGGCGCCGAACCGGCGGTCCAGCAGCCGCGCGGTGCCGTAGGTGGTCAGGCCCAGGCAGAACATCATCCAGGCGTCCTTGCCGATGCTGGACGGCCAGAACAGCAGGGAGGGCAGGAAGAAGACCAGCTTGGCGTACTTACGGGTGTCCGCCTCCGGGAAGGCGATCTGCAGCGCCCGCCAGAACAGCAGCAGGCCCCAGAAGCCCAGCCAGGAGAAGACCAGGAAGCCGCCGATCAGCGAGGGCCCGGTGATCGCGTAGACCACGCCGGTGACGATGATGATGAAGCCGGTGCCGGCCACCTTCATGCCCAGGTCGTAGTGGACGCCGCCGAGCAGGTCGGCCTGGTCGAGGTAGGCGGCGAGCTCGGTGCCCTTCTGGTGGTACATCTTGGCGTCGGCCGCGCCGCCGTACAGCACGAAGGCCATCAGGTAGCGCGGGAAGGCGCAGAGCAGCTTGGCGGTCATCGCCAGCAGCAGCAGCCGGAAGACGTCCCGTTCGGGGTTGGCGGCGGCGATCCGGGCGAGGACCGGCGTGCCGACGGCCATCAGCGCCGGGAGGATCAGCAGCGCGCCCCAGGTGTCGTACGAGGTGTGCACCGAGGCCAGGACGAAGAGCGTGACGTAGCCGGTGACCAGGGCGGCGGCGACGGCGGACGGCCAGGGGACGCGTCTGAGCACCGCCGTCGCCGCCCCCGGCGCACCCGGGCCGCCGGGCGCCCCCGGCATCAGAAGACCTCCAGGTCGCCGAGGCTGAACCGCCAGTCGGCCAGGGTGTACGGTGCGGGGCCGGTGGGCGTGCGGGCGGCCAGCGTCATCCCGGTGCGCGGGGCGCGCAGGTAGCCGGCCCGCAGGGCGGCGTCGGCGGCCTCGGTGCCGGGGGAGAGGTGGGTGGCGACGTGGTCGCAGCCGCTCTCCCGGGCGGCGGCGCGCAGCAGCCGGGCGGCGCTGTCCCGGTCGCCGGGGCGGACGATGACGTCGGCGAGGGTGAACTCGGCGAGCGGGCCGCGCCGCCGGGGCCGGCCGAGGGCCAGGCCGGTCAGCTCGTCGCCGCGGTGGACGGTGAGCACCCGGTAGTCCAGGCCGGGGGCCTCGCCGTAGCGCCAGCGCAGGAACTCCGGGGTGCGGTGGACGGCCAGCCGGCGGTCCGCGGCGTCGGCGGCGGCGCGTTCGCGCAGCAGCTCGGCCAGCGCGCCGTGCTCGCCGGCGCCGACGTGGGCGGCCAGCCAGGCGGCGGCGGTGGGCAGCCGGCAGTCCTCGTCGACGGGGCGCGCGGGGCCGGCCGGGCGGCGGGCGAGGGCGGCGCGCACGCCCCGGGCGAAGGCGGCCGGGCGTACGGCGCGCACCGCGACCGGCACCCGGCCCAGCTCCTGCCAGCCCATCTTCCGGTAGCCGGGCAGGCTGTTGCCGTTGGGGGTGTTGAACACCAGCGCGGCCTCGTCGGCGACCTGGTCGAGCAGGTCGACGGTGAGCCGGCGGAAGATGCCGCGGCCCTGGAAGTCGGGGTGGGTGGCGGTGTCGACCGGGCGGACGGCGGCCACCTCGGAGCCGTCCTCGCCGCCCCGCCGCCACTGCCAGCGCAGGAACAGCCGGACGCCGACGAGCCGTCCGTCCGGGGCCTCGGCGACCATGCCGGGGCTGGCGCCGAAGGGGTTGCGGCGGTGCTTCCAGGCGAAGAACCCGGCGGTGCGGGTGCCGGTGGGGCCGCCCGCCAGTGAGGCGGTGAGCAGGTCGAGCAGGGCGGGCAGGTCGGCCTCGGCGAGCGGGCGGAAGGTCAGCTCGGCGGGGGCGGGCAGGGCGCTCACGTCCGGACTCGCTCTCCCATCGGTGGTCGGGGGGCTAACGGGGAAACGTCGGTGCGTCGTTGCTCTCGGGGCGGGCCGCCGGGGGCGTGCGGTCAGTGCCGCAGGACCCGCGCGTACACCGCCTCGACGGCGCGTTGGGCGCCGGCCACGTCGAAGCGCTCGGCGCGCTCCCGGGCGGCGGCGGCCAGCCGCACGCGCAGGTCCGGGTCCCCGGCCAGCCGGTCGAAGGCGCCGGCCAGCGCCGCCGGGTCGCCGGGCGGGACGAGGAAGCCCTGCTCGCCGTCGTCCAGCACCTCGGGCATGCCGCCGACCCGGGTGACCACGGCGGGCAGCCCGCTGGTCATCGCCTCCATCAGCGCGACCGGCAGGCCCTCCTGGCGCGAGCTCAGGGTGAACACGTCCAGGGCGGGCAGCAGCGCGGGCACGTCGGCGCGCGAGCCGGCGAACACGACGCTGTCCGCGACGCCCAGTTCGGCGGCCCGGGCGCGCAGTTGCGCGTCCAGCGGCCCGGCGCCGACCAGCAGCAGCCGGGCGTCCGGGCGGCGGCCCAGCAGCGCGGCGTGCGCGGCGAGCAGCGTCGCCTGGTCCTTCTTGGGGGTGAGGTTGCCGACCGTGCCGACGACGAACGCGTCGGCCGGCAGGCCGAGTTCCGCGCGGGCGGCGGCCCGGGCGGCCGGTCCCTCGGGGGCGCCGGCCAGGTCCGGGCCGTGGTGCACGACGGTCACCCACTCGCCGGGGCGGCGCCGGCCGGGCGGGATGCTCCGGGCGACGGCGTGCGAGACGGCGATCACCGCGTCGTTGCGCCGGTACGTCAGCGCGTTCGCCCAGCGGGTGGCCGTGCGGTAGCGCTCCCAGACGTTGTGCTCGGTGTGCACCAGCCGCGGCGCGCCCCCCGCGAGGGTGGGGGCGAGCAGCCGGGCGGCGGCCGCCGGGACGGGCATGTGGGTGTGCACCAGGCCGTACCGGCGCGCGGCCAGCAGCGCGCGCAGCCGCAGCGGCCAGCGCGGATCGGCCCGGCCCGGGGTGCCCGGCACCCCGCCCAGGCAGTGCACGGCCACCCCGGCCTCGGTGAGCGCGGGCGCGAGCGCGTCCTTCCACGGCAGCACGTAGGCGACCTCGATGCGGTAGCGCGAACGGTCGGCGTGGCGGGCGCAGTTGAGGAGCAGCTGTTCGGCGCCGCCGCGGCCGAGGCCCTTGGCCAGCCAGAGCACCCGGGTGGGCGCGCCGTCCGTGCCGTGCGCCGCTCCGGTCAGGGGTCCGTTCACCGCTCCTCCGCCTCGCGCAGCAGGGCCGGCTCGCCCTGGCCGTCGCCGCCCGCGCCGTTCACGCCGGCCGCGCCGTCCGGCCGGTGGCCGTTGCCGCCGTCCGCCTCGGCGGGGCGCCGCGCCCAGCTGGGCGTGGTCCGCCCGCCACCGAGTTCGCCCGGGCGCTCGGAGCCCCGGTCGGCGGAGGGTCCCGCAGGCGGGGTCTGGCGCGGCGGTGCGGCGCTCTGCGCCCCGCTGCGGCCGGCCGGCCCGGACGCCCCGGAGCCGCCCGCAGGGGTGCGCCGCCGGCCGCCGGACGGCCCGTAGGTGCCGAGCAGCGCCACCCCGGCCACCGGGACGCCGGTGCGGGAGAGCAACTCGGCCACCCGGTCGGCCTGTTCCGGAGTGACGTTTCCGCTGCGCACCGTCACCAGCACCGCGTCCGCGTGCTGCACCAGGTCGTAGGCGTCGTTGGCGTGCAGCAGCGGCGAGGTGTCGACCAGGATGACGTCCGCGTGCCGCCGGGCCCGGCGCAGCACCTCGCCGGCCCGCAGCACCAGCGCCGCCGGGTAGGCGGTGGTGTTGCCGCCGGTGATCAGCGAGACGCCGTCGACGTTGGTCGGCCGCACCAGGTCGTCCAGCTCGCCGAGCCGTTCACCGCTGAGCAGTTCGGCCATGCCCGGCCCGTCGCCGACGCCGAGGTGGGTGTGCAGCTGCGGATGGCGGAAGTCGCAGTCCAGGACGAGCACGTCGCGGCCGGTCTCGGCGAGCGCGGCGGCCAGGTTGGCGATGGTGATGGTCCGGCCGTCGCGGCTGCCGCCGGAGGCGACCAGGACCACCGGTGCGGGTTCGGCGAGCCGGCGCGCGACGGTCCGCGCCGGGTCCCGGTCCTCGCCGCCGGCCGGGCGGGCCAGCGTGTCCGGGCCGGTCAGCAGCAGGGTCGAGCGCAGCGAGCGGTACGCCTCGGCGGCCGGGTCGGACGGCCGGGCGCGCACCAGCGGTTCGCGCACCCGCCGCCGGCGGCGCGACAGGTGCGGCACCTCGCCGATCACCGGCAGGTTGAACGCCTCCTCGACGGCGTTGCGGCTGCGCAGCCGGGTGTCCATCCGGCTGAGCATCAGGGCCGCGACCACGCCGAGCGCCAGGCCGAGCGCCACCGCGAGACCCAGCCGCACGCTGCGGCTGGGGGAGGAGAGCAGATTGCTGGTGCCCTGGCGGGCGTCGATGCTGCCCCACTGCTGGATGGCGTCGGTCTGGGCGCTGTTGGCCAGCTTGCTGATCGTGGTGAGGGTGGTGGTCAGCGAGGTGGCGGCGGCGGTCAGCTTGGGCTGCAGCTTGGGCTGGTCGGCGGCCGAGGAGCGGTTGAACTGGGCCTGGATCTCGTTCAGTTGCTGCTGCTGGCTGTCCGCCTGGGCCTGCAGCTTCTTGATCGTCTCGGCGGCGCTGCGGGCCGACTCGTCGCTGTAGCCCTTGATGATCGCCGCCGAGTAGGCGGTGGCCAGGTCGGAGCAGGACTGCTTGGTCGGCCCGGTGGTGGCGATCGTCAGCATCTGCGGGCTGTCCGCGGTGACGGTCCGGCGGGCGATGACCTCGGAGGCGTCGGCGATGCCGACGGCCTTGGCGGTGGCCGCGGCGACGTCCGCGCCCTGCGCGTAGGAGAGCACCTGGTCGGCGCGGACGGTGTCGCCCGCGCCCGCGACCGGGGTGATCGCGACCTTGCACTTCCATTTGGCGTTGTCCACCGTGTCGCCGGTCGGGGTCAGCAGCCAGCCGACGACCAGCGCGGCGAGCGTGCAGCCGACCAGCAGCCGCCAGTAGCGCCGCAGGACGGTGAAGTGGTTTGCCGGTTCCACCGGTTGGATCCCCTCGCGTTCGTGGTGCGGTGGTGCTGTCAGCGCCCGTCACGCCCCCGGCGGGAGCACGGCGGGTACGGGTACCGCTGGGTCACGCCCCCGGGCATGACCGGATGGCCCTCGCGGGCACGGTGGAATCCCTCGGCTGGTGTCGCAACCCGCCCCCCTGACGACTCGCGGCCGACGTCTCGACGTCGCGCTCCCCACGGTCCGGCCCGGCCCCGGCGGTGCACCGCGCGCGGTGCCTGCCGACCGCCGCCCCCGCCGGTCCCCCTGCGATGCTTCCCGAGCCCCGACGTGCGGCGCAACCGCTTTGGCGATACTCGTCCGGGAGATCCCGGGCGGCCGGGTCCGGACCGCCGGGATCCGGACAGGGCGGCCCCGGTCCGGCCCGGCCGGCGGGTGCGCTCAGACCGCCCGCAGCCGCAGCGAGCGCTCGTAGAACTCCACCATCTGGGCCGACACCTGGTGGAGCGTGAACGAGGTGAGGAAGCGCGCCCGGGCGGCCTTGGTCCGCACCCGCGCCGAGGCCCGGTCCTGCAGGGTGTCGGTCAGCGCCGCCGCCAGCGCGGCCGGCCGCTCCGGCGGCACCAGCCGGGCGTAGTCCTCCGAGCCCACCGTCTCGCGCAGGGCCGGCACGTCGGCGGCGACCAGCGGCACCCCGACCCCCATCGCCTCCATCGCCGCGCTGCCGAGGCCCTCCCAGCGGGACGGCACGGCGAACGCGTCGGAGCCCGCCATCAGGTCGAACACGTCGTCGCGCGGCCCGAGGAAGCGCACCCCGGCGGTCGCCGAGGCCAGCGCCCGCAGCCGCTCGCTCTCGCCGCCCTCGCTGCCGGCCAGCAGCAGCACCGCCTCCGGCTCCGCGCGCAGCACCTCCGGCCAGGCCTCCAGCAGCACGTCCAGGCCCTTCTGGTACTGCTGCCGGGCCGCCGCCAGCACCACCGGCACGTCCGGCGGCAGCTCCAGCGCGGTGCGCACGGCGGCCCGCCGGTCCGGCGTCACCGTGCCGAGGCGCTCCGGGTCGCGCCCGCGCGGCACCACGTCGATCCGCTGGGACGGCACCCGCAGCCGGCGCGCCATCGCCCCGGCCACGTAGCGGGTCAGCGCGTGGAAGCGCCGGGTGCCCTGCGCGGTCGCGGCGTCCACCGTCTGCGCGGCCCGCACCTTCCACGGGCTCAGCCCGCGCGCGTTGCGGTGCTCCGGCCCGTACGACGCGTTGACCAGGCTGGTCACCACCGGGGTGCGGGCGGCCAGCGCGGCGGCCCGGCCGAGCACGTCCGACTCGTACAGCGTGGTGTGCACCAGGTCCGGGCGGCGCTCGCGGACCAGCCGGTGCAGGGCGGCGACCGTGCGCCCCCGGGTGGTCCGGCCGACCCCGAACACGTCGACCCCGGCCGCGGTGAGCTCCGGCTGGAAGCCGCCGGGGGAGTCCTTGAGGTACGCGACGTCGAGCTTCACCCCGGCCCGCACCAGCTGGGGGGCCATCGCCACCAGGCCCTGCTCGGCCCCGCCGACCCGGCTCACGCTGTCGATCACATAGAGCACATGCACAGGCCAACCCCCGCCCTCCTGGGCGCGCCCGGTCTCCCGTGCCGGGACGGCGCCCTGACTGCCGATCAGCATCGCAGGTCGCGACCGGCGCCCGCCAGCGATTCGGTCACACCGGGGGCGCCGCCGACGGGCCGGTGGCGAACCGTCAGGGGGCGGACGACAGCGCTGAACAGGGCGCGTGGACCCTTCGAGGGGCGTACGACGGCGCCCGCCCGGCGCCCTCCGGGAGTACCCGCGCTGGCGTACGGACCACCGCCGGGTTGCGCGAAGGGGTCGTCCCAGGCCGGAGGCTGTGCCAAGGTCTTTCCCATGCCTGAAGCGACACCGGCCAGGACGACCGGAACCCGCCCCCGCATCCTGCACCTCATCACCGATCCGCGCCGCCGCGGCGCCCAGGGACTCGCCCGCGACCTCCACCGCGAACTGCGCCGCCGGGGCCAGGCCTCCGCCCTGCGCGCGCTCGCCCCCCACCCGGACGCCCACCCGGACGCCCCCGACACCCGCTCCACCACGGTCCTCGGCCCCGGCCGCCTCCACCCGCGCACCCTCGGAGCCCTGCGCACCGCCGCCCGCACCGCCGACCTCGTGGTCGCCCACGGATCCTCCACCCTCCCCGCCTGCGCCCTCGCCCTCGCGGGCACCCGCACCCCGTTCGTCTACGTCTCCATCGGCGACCCC
Organism: Kitasatospora sp. NPDC057692; assembly: GCF_042799475.1. Lineage (NCBI taxonomy): Bacteria > Bacillati > Actinomycetota > Actinomycetes > Kitasatosporales > Streptomycetaceae > Kitasatospora > Kitasatospora sp. NPDC057692. Next base: position 35,978 of record NZ_JBHVIV010000024.1, read on the forward strand.
CGGCACTGGACGCCCGGCCCGCTCCGCCGGCTGCGCACCGGCGCCCTGCTGCACCGCGCCGCCGCCGTCACCGCCCTCGCCGACGAGGCCCGCGACCTGCTCGTCGAACGCTTCCGACTGCCCGCCGCCAACGTCCGCACCATCCCCAACGCCCGCTCCGCCGACCGCTACCCGCCCTCCGCCGGCGAGGCCGACCGGCGCGCCGCCCGCCAGCAGCTGGGCCTGCCGCCGGACGGCCTGGTGGTCGCCTGGGTCGGCGCGATCGCCCGCGAGAAGCGCCTGGACCTCGCCCTCGACGCCCTCGACCGGCTACCCGACGTGCGGCTCGCCGTCGCCGGGGACGGCCCGCTGCGCACCGCCCTGGAGCGACATCCGGCCGCCGCCCGGGCCCACTTCCTGGGCACCCTCGCCGACCCGGCCCCGCTCTACCGGGCCGTCGACGCCGTCCTGCTCAGCAGTGACAGCGAGGGTGTGCCCGGGGTGCTGATCGAGGCCGCGCTGGCCGGCCTGCCGGCCGTCGCCACCGACGTCGGCTGGGTCGGCTCGGTGGTCCAGGACGGCACCACCGGCGCGCTGGTCGCCCCCGGCGACCCGCTCGTCCTCGCCGAGGCGCTGGCCAAGGTGCTGGCCGGAGACCGCGCCGGACTCGGCGCCGCCGCCCGCGCCCACGCGCTGGCCCACTGCGAGCTCGACACGGTGGCCGACGCCTGGCAGCGCCTCTTCAGCGAGGTCTGCGGACGCGGCGGACCGGGCGGACGCGGCTGACGCGTCCCGGTGCGCCGGGCCGGGTGCGCCGTTCAGGCGAATCCCGGCCCGACGCACCGGGACGACCGGCCGCTGACGCTCCGTCGGGCGTCACACTCCCCGGTGTGAAGTCGATCCTTCGAACCACCCTGCTGCTGGCCGTCGCCACCGGGATCGCCGCGTCCCCCCTCCAGGCCGCCGCCGCCAGCCACCACCAGCCGCCCCGCGAGGGCGCCCCGTTCTCCCGCCTCGACACCATCCAGCCGGTGCGCGAGAGCGCCCGCACCGAGGCGCTGGAGTTCTTCTGGTACGACTGCGGGCACTCGCAGGCGCTGGAGAAGCCGCTCCAGGCCTGGACCGAGCGGCACCGCGCCGACGTCGACCTGCGCCGCGTCCCGGCCATCTGGCAGGGCAGCCGCGAGGAGACCGCGCAGCGCGGCCACGCCCGGCTGTACTACACGCTGGAGCGCCTGGGCCTGGTCGAGCGCCTGCAGACCGAGGCCTTCCGGGCGGTGCACACCAACGAGCAGGACCTCATCACCGAGGACACCGCCACCGCCTGGGCGCAGAGCCAGGGCGTCGACCAGAACCGCTTCCGCGAGGCCTACCGCTCGGACGAGGTGGGCCGGTCGGTCGACGAGGCCGCCGAGCTGTTCGTCCGCTACGGCATCAACGAGCTGCCCACCGTGGTCGTCCAGGGCGAGTACCGCACCTCGCCGACCAACGCCGGCGGCGTCGAGGCGATGCCCGAGGCGATGGACCACCTGGTCGCCCAGGACCAGCAGCGCCACCCGGCCCACACGCTGCTCCACTGATCCTTCCCCACCCCCTCCGACCGCCCCGGCGGGTCGGCCGCACCCCGGCCGGCCCGCCCTTTTCCGGCCGCGCTCCCCATCGCGATCCGATCACCTTCACCGAACCGACCCCCGGCGGCCACACTCTGTGCCAGAGTGGGCCCGGGCCGCGTCGCCGCCGGTGTCAACAGCCGCTCTGACGGGCCCACTTCTCGATACCGCCGGTACCGGAGAGGGCAGGTGTCCGTGGGGGGACAACGCGCGCAGCTCGTCGACGAGCGCGACAGCCAGACAACGCAGGCCCCGGGGCGGCGCCCGCGGGCCACCGACGGGCCGCCGCCCGAACTGATCTTCAAACGCCGGCTCCGCCCGGCCCGGGTGGCCCGTGAACTGTGGGGCGCCCGTGAACTCGTCCGCGCGCTCGCCGAACGCGACCTGCGCGCCCGCTACAAGCAGGCCGTGCTGGGCTTCGCCTGGGCGGTGCTCACCCCGCTCGCGCTGTGCGCCATCTTCACCCTGGTGTTCCGCCGCGCCGTGCACGTCGACACCGAGGGCGCCGCGTACCCGCTGTTCGCCTACGTCGGCCTGATCGTCTGGCAGTTCTTCAGCAACACCATGAACCAGGGCGCGCTGAGCCTGGCCAACAACCTCAGCCTGCTCAACAAGGTGTACTGCCCGCGCGAGGTCTTCCCGCTCGCCACCATGCTGGTCGCCACCGTCGACATGCTGATCGGCACCGCCGTGCTGGGCCTGCTGTTCCTGGTCTTCTGGACCGCCCCCGCCGCGACCTTCCTGTGGGTGGTGCCGCTGCTGGGCATCCAGTTCGCCTTCACCTACGGCATCGCCCTGGTCCTGTCGGTGGCCGTGGTGTACCTGCGCGACGTGCGCCACCTGCTGCCGATCATCACCCAGATGGGCGTCTTCGCCACCCCCGTGGCCTACCCGCTGGCGCAGATCCCGGAGCGCCTCCAGGAGGTCTACGTCGGCCTCAACCCGCTCGGCGCCGTGATCGAGGGCTACCGCAACGCCCTGCTGTACGGCCGGGCGCCCGACGCCGCGCTCACCACGATCGCCGCGGTCTCCTCGGTGGTGTTCCTGGTCGGCGGCTACCTGCTGTTCAAGAAGCTGGAGACGGGGATCGCCGATGTCGCCTGACCAGACCCTCCCGCTGGGGACCATCCGCACCGACCAGGTGTGGAAGCGCTTCAAGGCCGACCAGCAGCGGATGCTGCTGCGCGACAAGGTCGAGTCGATGGCCCGGCGGCTGCGCGGCGAGAAGGGCGAGGACTGGCGCTGGGCGCTGCGCGACATCTCGATGCACATCGAGCCCGGCGAGTCGGTCGGCCTGATCGGCTCCAACGGCTCGGGCAAGTCCACCCTGCTCAAGATGCTGACCCGGGTGATGTACCCCTACGGCGGGGTGATCGACGTGCGCGGCCGGATCGGCGCGCTGATCGAGATCCGGGCCGGCATCCACCCCGACCTGACCGGCCGGGAGAACATCTACCTGTTCGGCGCGCTGCTCGGCCTGCGGCGGCGCGAGGTGGCCACCCGCTTCGACGACATCGTCGAGTTCGCCCGGCTCGGCGGGGCCATCGACCGGCAGGTGAAGTTCTACTCCTCGGGCATGCAGATGCGCCTCGGCTTCGCCGTCGCCGCCTACCTGGAGCCGCACGTCCTGCTGGTGGACGAGGTGCTGGCGGTCGGCGACGCGGTGTTCCAGCAGCGCTGCCTGGACCGCATGCGCGAGGTCGCCGAGCAGGGCACCACCATCGTCTTCGTCTCGCACGACCTGCCCGCGGTGGAGTCCATCTGCCGGCGCGGCATCTGGCTGGAGCAGGGCTCGATCCGGGTGGACGCCGGGATCAAGGAGGCGATGGCCGGCTACCGCGACTCCATCGAGGCGCAGTCCGAGGCCGGCGGCCGCACCGGCGAGCCGATCCAGCTGCTCAAGCAGGAGGTGCGCGGCGAGGAGCGGGAGAGCCTCACCACCGACGAGCCGATGACCGTCGAACTCACCCTGAGCGGCGACTACCGGGGCGACGCGACCCTGCACCTGGGCGTCAGCGAGGGCACCTCCAGCCCGATCTTCCAGATCAGCCACGAGATCCGGCTGACGGGCGAGGACCGCCGGGTGACCTGCGTGATCCCCCGGCTGCCGCTGCCGCGCGGCCGCTACACCCTCTGGACCGGCGTCTACAGCATCGGCCGGACCGACGGCGGCACGCTGATGAGCTGGCACTCGGCCGGCCAGTTCGACGTGTTCGGGCCGATGCTGGACTCCCCGCCGCGCGCCGTCGTGCTGGCCGCGCCGGTGTTCGTCCCGCACCACTGGGAGGAGTGAGGCGTGCGACCGGTCCGGGTGCTCGTCCATCTCAACAACCTGGCCCTCGGCGGCGCCCAGCTCAACGCGGTCGACATCGCCCGCACCCTGCGCGACCGCGGCCACGACCCGGTCCTGTTCGCCCAGGGGGTGGCCGGTCCGGCGCCGCTGGTCGACGTCGCCGCCGGACACGGCCTGGACGTGGTGGTGGCGGGCGGCCCCGACACCCCGCACGCCGACGTCCGGCGCCGGCTGGGCCGGCTCGCCGCCGAGCACGGCAGCCAGCTGCTGCACGCCTGGGAGGTCCGGGCGGCCCGCAACGCCTACTTCGGGCCCGGGCGGTACGGCCGGCTGCCGGTGGTCACCACCTTCTACGGCATCCGGATGCTGCGCGGCCTGCCCCGGCACCAGCCGCTGGTGCTGGGCCTGGGCGCGCTGATGGGCGACGGCCGGGCCTTCGGCCACCGGGACGTCAGCCTCATCGAGCCGCCGGTGAACACCGCCACGGACGCCCCCGGACTGGTCGACGGCTCGGCCTTCCGCCGCGAACACGGCATCGGGGACGAGGAGTTGCTGCTGGTCATCGTCACCCGGCTGGTGCCCGCACTGGAGAAGGACGCCGGTGCCGAGCTCACCGTGGACGCCGTCCGGCGGCTGGACGACCCGCGGGTGCGGCTGGTGATCGTCGGCGCCGGCCCCAGCCTGGAGCCGCTGCGCGCCCGCGCGGCCGCAGTCAACGCCGACCTCGGCCGCCGGGCGGTGCTGGTCCCCGGCCAGCTGGCCGACCCGCGCCCGGCCTACCAGGCGGCCGACGTCGTCCTCGGCATGGGCGGCTCGGCGCTGCGCGGGCTCGCCTTCGGCAAGCCGGTGGTGGTGCACGGCGCGGCCGGGTACACCGCCGTCCACGAGCCAGGCCCGCTGGTCGAGCCGCACGCCTCGCGCTGCATGTACGGCTTCGGCGACGGCTCGCGCGCCCCCGAGGCGCTGGCCGCCCAGCTGCGCGGGCTGCTCGACGACCCGGGGCGCCGCGCGGAACTGGGCGCCTGGGGGCGGCAGTGGGTGGTCGGCCGGTTCTCGCTGGAGAGCGTCACCAGCGCCTTCGAGGACCTCTACACCCGGGTGCTGGCCCGGCCGGGCCGCGCGGTGGGATGGCTGAAGGACCTGGAGCAGATGACCCGGTACGAGTTCACCAAGCCGGCCGCGCTGCGGCTGCTGGGGCGGTGACGCCGGATCAGCTCTTCCTCTAACCGGTACTCGCATGTTTAATGGTTAGCATGAGCGAGCTGACGATCCCGCACGTCCACCACCGCCACGTCGACGTCGACGGCCTGCGGGTCTTCTACCGGGAGACCGGGCCGGCCGACGCCCCCGTACTCCTGCTGCTGCACGGCTTCCCGTCCGCCTCCCACCAGTTCCGCCGGCTCTTCGACGCGCTCGGCGCCCGGCACCGGCTGATCGCCCCCGACTACCCCGGCTTCGGCCACAGCGAAGCCCCCGCCTCCGACGCCTTCCGCTACCGCTTCGACACCCTGGCCGATGTCGTCGAGGGCTTCTGCCGGGCCCTCGGCCTCGACCGGTTCGCCCTCTACGTCTTCGACTTCGGCGCCCCCGTCGGCCTGCGCCTGGCCACCCGCCACCCCGAGTGGATCACCGGCCTGGTCGTCCAGAACGGCAACGCCTACGAGGAGGGGCTCTCCGATCAGGCCCGCGCGTTCATCGCGAACCGCCCCGGCGTCGAGGGCGCCGCCGAGCGCGCCCGCGCCATCCTCACCCTGGAGATCACCCGTTCCCAGTACGAGGGCGGCACCGGGGACCCCACGCTGGTCGCCCCCGACGGCTGGACCCTCGACCAGCACCACCTCGACCTGCCCGGCCGCAAGGACATCCAGGTCGAACTCGCCCTCGACTACCACCGCAACGTCGAGCTCTATCCCGTCTGGCAGCAGTGGCTGCGCACCCACCGCCCGCCCACGCTGGTCGTCTGGGGGCGCAACGACCCGTTCTTCACCGAACCGGGCGCCCGTGCCTACCTGCGTGACGTGCCCGACGCCGAACTGCACGTCCTCGACACCGGGCACTTCGCCCTGGAGGAGAAGCTGCCCGAGATCGCGCCGCTGATCGACGACTTCCTCGTCCGGCTCCGGCGGCAGCCGCCCGGCACTCAGTCCCGGCGCAGCACCAGCGTGACGAAGCCGAGCGTCCCCCGGTAGCCGTGCAGCCACTCGGCGCGGTGCAGGTCGGCCGCCGCCAGGGCGTCCGCGGCGTCCGGGTGGTCGGGGTGGTCCAGCGCCCACTCGGCCAGCGTGCCGGTCCGGGCGAACTCGTAGTCGTCCCACTCCGATCGGCTGCTCACATGGGCGGCCACCGGCGTCCAGCCGTCCGCGGCCACCCGGTCCACGGTGGTCGCCAGGTCCGCGTGGTCCTCGCGCGCGGCGCCGAGCGCGGCCAGCGCCGCCGCCGAGGGCTCGCGCTCCCAGAACCCCTCGCCCACCAGCACCCGGCCGCCGGGCGCCAGGTGCTCCCGGGCCGCGGCCAGGGTCGGCAGCAGGCCGCCGAAGACGTGCGTCGCGCCGATGTTCAGGACCAGCTCGAAGGGCCGGCGGTCGGTGAACTCCCGGGCGTCCAGGTGGTGCAGCCCGATCCGCCGCTGCACCCCGAGCGCTTCGGCCGACTCCCGGGCCAGGGCCAGCGCCGCCGCGTCCAGGTCCACCCCGACCGCCCGCCAGCGCGGCCGCGCGCCCAGCGCCCGCAGCAGCCAGGCCCCCCGGCCGCACCCCAGGTCGAGTGCCCGCCCCTCCTCGTCCGGCGCGAGCGCCCGCGCCAGCAGCGCCGCCACCGACCCGTCGGAGAGCGGCGCGGCGATCGGATGACGGGCGTGCGCGAGCCGGGAGACCGTCTGACCGTCCATCCGACCAGTGTGGCGCACCCCGGTTGGGTGCGTCCGGCGGTTGGGTGCGTCCGGCGGTTCGGTGCCTCCGGCGGTTCAGCAGGTCCGGCGGTTCAGTAGGTCCGGCCCTTCCACGCGGCGCCCCTGCCCCGCCAGTGCTGCACCGCCGAGTCCACCGTCATCAGGAGGTAGAGCGAGGCCGTGAACGGCAGCAGCAGCGCCTCCGCCGGCGGGCGGCCGTAGTAGCGCAGCATCGGCACGAAGGTCCCCGCCATCAGCGCCCAGGCCGCCCCGCCCGCCGCGGCCACCGGCCAGGCGCCCGCCACCAGGCCCGCCGCCGTCGCCACCGGCGGTACCAGGTAGACCAGCGCCAGCCCCAGCACCGTCCCCAGCAGCAGCACCGGCGAGTGCCGCAGCTGGGCGTACGCGCTGCGCGACACCATCCGCCACAGCTGGGCGAGCCGCGGGTACGGCCGGACGCTGTCGACCTGCTCCGCCAAGCCCAGCCAGGTCCGCCCCCCGGTGGCCTTCACCGCCCGGGCCAGCGACACGTCGTCGATCACCGCGCCCCGGATCGCCGCCACCCCGCCCGCCCGCTCCAGCGCCTCCCGCCGCACCAGCGAGCAGCCGCCCGCCGCCGCGGCCGTCCGGGCGCCGGGCCGGTTGCTCCACCGGAACGGGTACAGCTGGGCGAAGAAGTACACGAAGGCCGGGACGATCAGCCGCTCCCAGCCCGTCTCCACCCGCAGCCGGGCCATCTGCGACACCAGGTCCAGCCGCTCGCCCTCGGCCGCGGCCACCAGGTCGGCCAGCGAGTCCGGCCCGTGCGCGATGTCCGCGTCGGTCAGCAGCAGGTACTCGGCGTCCGGCCCGGCCAGCTCCACCCCGTGCCGCACCGCCCACAGCTTGCCGGTCCACCCAGGGGGCAGCGGGGGAGGGGTGGCCACCGTCAGCTCCAGGCCGCCGGGGGCGGCGAGCGAGCGCGCCAGCGCGCCCGTCCCGTCCGAACTGTGGTCGTCCACCAGCACCACCCGGGCCCGCCCCGGGTACTTCTGCGCCAGCAGGCCCGGCAGCGACACCGGCAGCACCTCGGCCTCGTCCCGGGCCGGCACCACCACCGCCACCTGCGGCCAGCGCTCCGGCGGCCGGCGCTCCGGCAGCCGGACGTCGGTGCGCCAGAACAACCCGTGGCAGCCCGCCAGCCAGAGCCAGACCAGCAGGGAGAGCGCGGCGATCCACAGCAGGACGGTCACCCGGGCAGTCTGCCGCACCCGGGGCCCGGCGGGGGCCATCGACTAAAGTCTTGACCCGTGAAGATCGCACTGATGGACTCGGGAATCGGCCTGCTGGCCGCCGCCGCCGCACTCCGGGCGCTGCGTCCGGACGTCGATCTGGTGCTCTCCTCCAACCCCGCCTCGATGCCCTGGGGGCCCCGCACGCCCGAGGAGGTCACCGAGCTCGCCCTCGGCTGCGCCCGGGCCGCCGCCGCGCACCGGCCGGACGCGCTGATCGTCGCCTGCAACACCGCCTCGGTCCACGCGCTCGCCGCCCTGCGCGCCGAACTGGAGCCCGCGCTGCCGGTGATCGGCACCGTCCCGGCGATCAAGCCGGCCGCCGCCCTCGGCGGCCCGGTCGCCATCTGGGCCACCCCCGCCACCACCGGCAGCGCCTACCAGCGCGGGCTGATCCGCGACTTCGCCGGGACGACCGCGGTCACCGAGGTCGCCTGCCCGGGACTCGCGGACGCCGTCGAGCACGGCGACGACGCGGCCATCGGGGCGGCCATCGCCGCCGCGGCCGCCCGCACCCCGGCCGGCACCGCGGCCGTCGTCCTCGGCTGCACCCACTACGAACTGGTCGCCGACCGCATCCGCGCCGCCGTCGCCCCGAGCGCCCTGCCGTCGCTCACCCTGCACGGCTCCGCCGACCCGGTCGCCGCCCAGGCGCTGCGCCGCGTGCTCGACCCCGCCCGCGAGGGCACCGCCACCCTCACCGTCCTCCACGCCGGCAGCGAGGCCGCCCTGCCCGCCGCCGCCCTCGCCTACCCCCAGGCCCTCCCCCTCGCGGCCCCCACCACCTGACCCCCGACCGGCCCCGCCCCGTGCGGTCCCGCAACCCGGGGCCGGCAGCACCGCGACGCCGCTGTCGCCGGTCCGCGGCGCCCGTCGGCGGCCGGGTCTCCGCCGGCACCGATCTGCCCGGACGCGCCGACGCCGGGCCAGTGGTTCGGCTGCGGCCGCCCTGTCGTCGACGGCCTGCCGCCCGGAACGCGGTGCCGCTGCCCGGTCGTGCGGGCCCTGCGGTCTGGCCGTTTCCGTCTGCCCGCGCCGTGGGCTGGTGGGGCGCGGGGCGTTGTTCGACAGCCGGGCCGGGCCGGGCCGGGTCGATCGGGCTGGGGCAGGAGGTGGCCGCCGATGTGCTGGGGAGGGGGCGGACGTTCCCGTGGAGCCGTCCCCGGCCCCGACGGCTCGCCGCACGATGCCGACGTGCGCGCGTGTGCGGCTCGCACCGACCGGCCGGCCGATGGGGGACCGGGGCGCGGCGGCTGTCGCCGCGTGCGGTGAGGTCGACGTTGTGCCGTCCGTGAGGCGGCGTTGCCGCGGCCGCAGCGGCCCGGGGGCCCCGGCGGAGTGGGAAGTCGGCCGGTCCGACTTCTGGCGGCGGGTGTGCTGTCGTGGGGGAGGGCGGCAGCGGCGCAGGAAGTCGGCGGGGTCGACTCTCGGTGGCGGCTGCGCGCAGGAAGCCGGTGGGGCGACTTCCTGCGCGGAGGGGGCGAGGGTCAGGCGGCCTGGCCGCGCCAGCGGCGGTAGGCGGGTTCGAGCCCGGAGAGGATGGTGTCGAAGCGCCGGGTGCTGGTCGTGGAGTCCACCTGGAGCCGGCTGATCTGGAGAGGGTGGGAGGGGAGCCGGGGGCCGAGGCGGTGGTCGGAGAGGAAGCCGAGCCGGTAGCCCAGCTCCTGCAGGACGGTCTCGGCCCGGACGTCGTGGCCGCCGTCGGGGTAGGCGAAGGCGATGGGGGGCTCGCCGAGCCAGCGGGTGAGGGCTTCATGGGCGCCGGTGATCTCGGCCCGGACGGTGGCGTCGTCGCAGCGGCCCAGGCACGGGTGCCCCTGGGTGTGGTTGCCGATGGCGACGCCGCCCTCGCTCAGGGCGACCAGATCGGCGGGGGTGAGCTGGTCCTGGCCGGGCGGGCGCCGGTCGGCGCTGACCCGCAGTTCGTGGAGGCTGCGCCGGCGGTCCGGGTCGGGCATCGCCTTGAGCCGGCGGAGCAGCTGCGAGGGGTGCCCGCAGTCGAGGGAGCGGGCACGCCCGCCGTGCCGGGCGAGGAAGTCGGCCTCGTGCCACCAGAACGGCTTCTCGGTGCCGATCAGCTCGGAGATGACGAAGGCGGCGGCCGGGATGCCGCGTTCGATCAGCGCGGGCAGCGCGTGGGTGAGGACGCTGCGGTCGGCGTCGTCGAAGGTCACCAGCACGCTGCGGGCGGGCAGCGGGCGCCGTTCGGTGACGGCCTGCTGCACGGCGGCCAGTGAGACGGGGGTCGCGAGTCTTCGCAGCCGGTCCAGCTGGGCGCCGAACGAACGCGGGTCGGTCACCCCGTGGTAGGCGAGCACGGCGAGCCGCTGCGCCGCGCGGGCGCGGAAGAGCGGCTGGACGGGGGCGAACCGCAGCCACTCACCGCGCGCGTCCGCGGCGTGGCCGCCCGGGTGGCCGGCCGGCTCGGGCTCGGCGGGTCGGCGGACGGGCCCGGAGCAGGTGCGGGTGCCGGCGGACCGCAGCGCCCGGCCCCCCGGCGCGAGGGCGGCGGGGGGAAGGACGGCGGGCGGGGTGACGACCGGCTGCCCGTCGGTCGTCACGGTGCCGGGCCCGGGCGGCGCGGCGGTGGTCGGCGGGGGCCGCAGGTCCGACAGGGCGGTCACCACGGCCCTGGTCCGGGCGGTGGGGCTGGAGGTCGATGTCGTGGAATGGGACTGCGGCACGGTTCCCCCTCGGTCGCCGATGCGGCGTGGCGGTACCGCCGGAGGACGGAGCCCGGCCTCCGACTCCAGGGCGCGGCGGCTCCGCCCCCTGGGTATGTCCGGTCCGCGGCGGGGACTCCCAACCCGCACCGCGGACGGCTCCTGGATCGCTCAATGTAATGGAGACAGCTACGCCCCGTTGATGGTTGTACCGGACCGGCAAGGTTTTTTCGCAGATCGGGAACGATTCCGGGACGAGCCCGGAACAGGCCCGGGACGGCTCCGCGACACCGTGCCGACCATCGGCCGCTCCCGTCACGTCCGTCACGGAAAGTGTCCGCCCGATCGCGTCCCGCATGCTGCCCGCGCGGCGGTACGGGGGTACCTTGGGCTCATGGCAGATGCGGAACGTGATCACCTCCACCCGCACGGCGCGACCCGGATGGCCCGGTACTGTCACGGGGGCCCGCTGGTCACCCATCAGGTGCCGCTCGCGCTGGTGGGCCTGGCCTGCCTCGTGCTGGGGATCGTGGTGGCGGTCGTGGTTCCGGACAGTGACGGTCCGGCCTGGGCGATGGCGGTGGCCGGCTGCCTCGCGGCCGGTGTGCTGCTGCTCGGCCGGATCGGCTTCGCGCTGTTCCGCCGCCGGCGCGCGACCGCCTGAGCGCGCACCGCGAGCCACCGGCGGACCACGCACGGAAACGGACCGGCCGAGGCGGAGCCGCTCAAACATCGATCACCCGATCGAGTCCAACCGGTCAGATCGGCCGGTTTTCAGCCCATCTGCCAACTCCTTCTCGCTTCTTTCACAATTCCGGGGCACCAGCCCCACAGTTCCCCCTACTGTGATGTCCGTCCGGGGTGCCAACCGCGCCGGATGCGAGGCCACTTGACGGTGCCGGGGAGGGCGCCGCAGAGGGGGGAGCGATGAGCGGCACCGCCGTGCCCGGAACGGCCCCGGCCGGCGGGGGAATCCGGACCCGGGTGAAACGCCAGCTGGCACGCCGGGTCGGGACCAGCCCCGGCGAGGGCGCCACCGTACTGATCTACCACCGGGTGGGCGGGGGAAGCCCGGACGAGCTGGACGTGTCCGCCGCCGACTTCGCCGCCCAGGCCGACCTGCTCGCCGCGCTGCCGCCCGGGCGGGTGGTCTCCCTGGACGAGGCCGCCGACCGGATCGCGGCCGGGCGCCGCACCCCGGGCGTCGTCCTCACCTTCGACGACGGCTTCGCGGACGTCTACGACAACGCCTGGCCGCTGCTGCGCGAGCGCGGACTGCCCTTCACCGTCTACCTGGCCAGCGGCCACGTCGGCGGCGAGATGCGCTGGGAGGGCTCGACCGCCAAGGCGGCCGGCGCCCCCGCGCTCAGCTGGGAGCAGCTGCGCGAGATGACCGCCTCCGGCCTGTGCACGGTCGCCAACCACACCCGCACCCACGCCCGCCCCGAGCTGCTCTCCACCGCCGAACTGGACGCCTGCAACGACGACGTCGAGGAGCACCTGGGCGTCCGCCCCCGGCACTACGCCTACACCTGGGGCGTGCCAGTCCCGCACATGGAGCCGGCCCTGCGGGCCCGCTTCCGGACCGCCGCGACCGGCGAGGTCGGCCGCAACACCCCCGGCGTGGACCCGGTCCGGCTGCGCCGGGTGCCGGTCCGCCGCACCGATCCGATCGACTTCTTCCGCGCCAAGCTGCACGGCCGGCTGATCCCCGAACGCGCCTACGCCGGGATCGTCGCCACCGCGAAGGCGGTGGGCGCCCGTGCCTGACAGCCGGATACCCGCGCGGCTGCGCGGCCCCGGCGGCCGCCCGCTGCGGGTCGCCCACCTCACCACCGTCGACATGAGCCTGCACCTGCTGCTCGCCACCGAGCTGAAGGTCGACCTGGAGGCCGGCTTCGAGACGTACGGGATCAGCGCGCCCGGCCCGTACGTCCCGCAGCTGGAGGCGATCGGGGTGCGCCACGAGCCGCTGCACGCGCTCACCCGGGCCTGGGAACCGCGGTCCGACGCCGCCGCCGCCCGGGAACTGCTCGCCGTGCTGAGCCGGATCCGCCCGGACGTGCTGCACACCCACAACCCGAAGACCGGCGTGCTCGGCCGGGTCCTCGGCCGCCTCGCCCGCGTCCCGGTGGTGGTCAACACCTGCCACGGGCTCTGGGCGCAGGCCCACGACCCGCTCGCCAAACGGGCCTTCGTGCTGGGCGCCGAGGCCTTCGCGGCCCGCTTCTCGCACGCCGAGCTCTACCAGAACGGCGAGGACCGCCGCACCCTGGCCCGCGCCGTCCCGGCCCGCCGCTCGCGGGTGGTCGGCAACGGCGTGGACCTCACCCGCTTCGCCACCGACCCGGGCGAGCGCGCCCGCACCCGCGCCGCGCTGCGCGCCGAACTCGGCGTCGGGCCGGACGAGCTGCTGGTCGGCGGGGTCGGCCGACGGGTCGCCGAGAAGGGCATCGGGGAGTACGCCGAGGCGGCCCGCGCGCTGGCCGGCAAGGCCCGGTTCGTGTGGATCGGCCCCGACGACCCGGACAAGCCGGACGCCCACGGCGCCGAGTCCGGCATCGACTTCCTCGGCCCGCGCGGCGACATGCCCGCCGTCTACGCGGCCCTCGACGTCTTCGTGCTCCCCTCCTACCGGGAGGGGTTCTCCCGCTCCGCCATGGAGGCCGCCGCCGGCGGCCTGCCGATGGTGCTCAGCGACATCCGGGGCTGCCGCGAGATCGGCACCCACGACGAGCACCTGCTCCTCGCCCCGCCCGGCGACGCCCGGGCCCTCACCGGCGCGCTCGACCGGCTCCTCACCGAGCCCGGCCTGCGCGAGCGCCTCGGCGCCGCGGCCCGCCGCCGCGCCACGGCGCAGTTCGACCAGCGGGCGGTCGCCGCCGTCTCGCTGGCCACCTACGCGGCCGTCGCCCGCGCCAAGGGACTGCCCTGGACGGTCGGCTGAGCCCGCCCACGACCACACCACCGCATCAGGGGGAAGGACCGTCATGAAGCGAGGGGGGGACCTCGTGATCACCGGCCTGGCCGGGATCGTCGCGATTCCGCTCGGCCTGGTGATCGCCCTGCTGATCCGCCGCACGATGGGCGGACCGGTGCTCTTCCGGCAGACCCGGACGGGGCTGCACGGCGAGGAGTTCGAGATCCTCAAGTTCCGCACCATGCGGGACCGGCGTTTCCCGGAGGAGCCGGACGCTCCCCGGATCACCCGGCTCGGGGAACTGCTCCGCAGGACCAGCCTGGACGAACTGCCGCAGCTGTGGAACGTCGCACGCGGCGAGATGGGCGTGATCGGGCCCCGGCCCACGCTGCCCGAGCAGGTCGTCCACTACTCCCGCCGGCAGCGCGGCCGGCTCGACGTCCGGCCCGGCCTCACCGGCTGGGCCCAGGTCCGGGGCCGCAACTCCATCACCTGGCCCGAGCGGATCGAGCTCGACCTCTGGTACGTCCACAACCGTTCGCTCGGACTCGACCTGCGGATCCTGCTGCTGACCGTCAAGGTGCTGCTGCGCCCGGCCGGGATCACCGCGGCCGGCGGCGTCAACCCGGGCTTCCCGGCGCCCACCGAGCCGGCCGACACCGGTGTGCCGGTCGCCGCAGGAGCCGCCGAGCAGCCGCCCGCCGTGATCGGCCTGCCCCGGCAGGGCACGGCGTCCCGGCCGGCCCCGCCGGTCCTCCCGGCACCGGTCCACGCGGCCGTCGAGGAGGCGTCCTGACGGCCGGACCGGGCAGGATGGAGCCCGTGCCCTCCGCAGCCGCCCCGCCCGGGCTCTGGATCGCCGGCGCCGGGGGCGTCGGCCGCGAGGCGCTGGACACCGCACTCGCGGCCGGCGTCCCCGTCGCGGGCTTCCTCGACGACGGCCGGCACGGTGACACCGTCCGCGGCCTGCCCGTCCGCAGGCCCGCCGAGCTCGAACCCGGCGCCCGCTACCTGGTCGGGATCGCCGACCCGGCCGTCCGGCAGCGGCTCGCCGCCCTGCTGGACGGCCTGGGCGCGGAGCCGGCCACCCTGGTCCACCCCCGGGCGCTGATCGCCCCGGACACCGTGCTCGGCCCGGGCTGCCTGGTGATGGGCGGCGCCTACGTGTCCAGCAGCGTCCGGTTCGGCGCGCACAGCCAGGTCCACTACAACGCGACGGTCGGCCACGACGCGGTGCTGGGCGAGCGGGTGACGGTCTACCCGGGCGGCAACGTCTCGGGCGCCGTCCTGCTCGCGGACGGCGCCACCGTCGGCTCCAACGCCGTGGTCCTCCAGGGCCGCACGGTGGGCGAGGGCGCCTTCGTGGGCGCGGCCGCCGTGGTGACCAGGGACGTGCCGCCCGGCGAGGTCGTGGTCGGCTCCCCGGCCCGCCCGCTGCGCCGGGACCGACCCGGCGGCGGCCCGCCCGCCGCCGGGGACCCTGGTCAGGCGCGGCGGGCCTCCGGATAGGGTGCGGGCCATGGCCATTCCCGCGTTCCTCGCCGACCTCCGCTCCGTGGTCGGCTCCCGCATGCTCTGGCTCAGCGCCGTCGTCGCCGTCGTCCTGGACGACGACGGCCGGGTGCTGCTCGTGCAGCGCGTCGACGACGGCTGCTGGGCGCCGCCCGGCGGCATCCTCGACCCCGGCGAGCAGCCCGCCGACGGCGCGGCCCGCGAGTGCCTGGAGGAGACCGGCGTGGTCGCCGTCCCGGAGCAGCTGCTGGCGGTCACCGTCTCGCCGGAGATCACCTACCCCAACGGGGACCTGACGCAGTACCTGGAGGTCGTCTTCCGCTGCCGTCCGACGGGCGGCGAGGTCCGGCTGGACGAGGACGAGACCCTCGCGGTCGGCTGGTACGCCCTGGACGCGCTGCCGCCGATGGGCGAGAAGGAGCTCGGCTGGATCCACCGGGCGGTGTCGGGCCACCCGGAGGCCGCCTTCCAGTGGAACGGCGCCGTGCGCCCGTAGGGCTCAGAGGCCGCGGAACCAGGCCGCCGTGCGCTCCAGGCCCTCGCGCAGCGGCACCGGCGTGACGTCCGGGAAGAGCGCGCGCAGCCGTGCGTTGTCGGCCTGCGAGTCCCGGACGTCCCCGGGCCGCGGGTCGACGTGCGCCACCTCGACCGGGTGGCCGAGCACCGACTCCAGCTCGCCGATCAGCTCCAGCAGCGAGGTGCGGGTGCCGAAGGCCAGGTTCACCGGGTCGGCGTGCACCACCCGGCGCAGCACCGCCTCGGTGATCACCTGGGTGACGGTGCCGACGAAGGTGAAGTCCCGGCTCTGCCCGCCGTCCCCGTGCACGGTCACCGGCCGCCCGGCCAGCGCGGCGTCCAGGAAGGCAGGGACGACGGCCGCGTAGGCGTGCCCGGCGGGCTGAAGCGGGCCGAAGACGTTGAAGAACCGCAGCGGGAGCACGCCCAGCCCGTAGCAGTGGTGGTAGGCCGCCAGATAGGACTCGGTGGCGAGCTTGCTGACCGCGTACGGGCTCATCGGCGCGGTGCGCATGCTCTCCCGCTTGGGCAGCTCGCGGTTGGCGCCGTAGACCGAGGAGGAGGACGCCGCGGCCACGTACAGGCCCCCGGCGCGGCGGGCCGCCTCCAACACCTCCAGGGTGCCGGTGGCGTTGGCGTGGTGACTGGCCAGCGGGTCGGCCACCGAGCGGGGCACCGAGGGCAGTGCGGCGAGGTGGACCACGGCGTCGGCGCCGGCGAAGGCCTCGTCCAGCAGCGCCGGGTCGAGGACGGTGCCCTCGTAGAGCACGGCCTCGGTGCCGGCCAGGTTGGTCTTCCGCCCGGTGGAGAGGTCGTCCACGACCCGGACCTGGTCCACCTCGGGCCGGGCCTGCAGGGCCCGGACCAGGTTGGCCCCGATGAATCCGGCTCCGCCGGTGACGACCACGCGCATGGCTGAGGTTCCCCCCTCACGACCACCCGGCCCCTCGGCCGGTCCTGCGCCGATGGTAGCCGCGCGATCACCCGTGGTGGGCCGGAACCCCGAGAACGGCCGGAAGCGGCCAGGCGCGGGGAGCGGCGGGCCCCGGGCCGGGGCGGTCAGCCCTTGGGCTGGCGGTACGCCTCCTCGGCGGCGTCCAGCACCGCCGCGAGGTCGCCGCCGGCGGTGGCCGTGGCCACCGCGGCCACCGCGCCCTCGACGAACGGGGCGTTGGCGAAGCGGACCGGGAACGGCAGGCCGTGCTCGTCGGCGTCGGCGAGCAGCGCCCGGACGGTGGTCACCGCGCCGCCGAGGTCGGCCAGCACGACCACGCCGTGGCCCTGGTCGACCCGCCGGGTGGCGGCGGCGACCAGGACGGCGCTGATGCCGGGGCCGGCCACCAGGTCGCCGCCGGTCGCGGCCACCGGGGCGGGGGAGTCGTCGCCGCCCAGGGCGAGGGCGAGGGTGCGCACGGCGTTGGCGAGTTCCTGGCTGTGCGAGACCAGGACGATGCCGACCCGGCCGTGCGCGGGCGGGCGGCCCGTTCCGGGCCGGGGCAGCGGCGCCGGTGCGGGCGGGGTGCGGGGCGCCGGGGGGTGGGCCGAGGGGGCGTCGGAGATGGGGATGACATCGGCGCGGGTGCCGTCCCGGCGGCTCATCGGCTGCTCCTCGGGGCGCTCGGTGGGAACTCGGGCGGGAACCTGGTCGGAACCCGGGTCGCGAACTCGGTGGGGGCTCCCCACACTCTGGCAGTTCGCCCGTCGTCCGCCCGTACGGGACACGCGCCGGAGCAGGCCGGGCGGGGCCGCCGACGGCCCGTCGGCCCCGGTCGGGGGAGTCCCGCCGATCCCGCCGCCCGGGGCCGTGCGGGTGACTAGGCTGGGGCCGTTCAGGCCGTCGGGAGGAGAGACCAGCAGTGGCAGCCAACAGCGTGACCGGGGCGGAGTCGACCGGGACGGAGGCCGCGGGAGCGGTGGAGCTCGGCGCGAACGGGAAGCCGAAGGTGGACTTCGCCGGGGCGACCTGGCTGTGCAGCAGCCAGGGCGTGGGCGACGTCCAGATCGCCTTCGTGGACGGCTACATCGGCATGCGGGACGGCCGTCAGGAGGACGGCCCGGTCCTGGTGTTCACGCCCGGCGAGTGGCGGGCCTTCGTGCTCGGCGCGCGGGACGGCGAGTTCGACCTCACCTGACCGGATTCCGGCCGGGGGGGCCCCCCGCGGCGGCCCGGCCGGGGGCGCGGGGGGGGAGGGGCCCGGTGGCGAAGACAATTGAGAGGGGGCCCGACAAAAATATGTTTAATTGGTTGACCAAACAAACATCCGAAATAAA
>NZ_JBHVIV010000024.1:53909-100449 GCF_042799475.1 Kitasatospora sp. NPDC057692
CCCCGGCGGGGTGTGGGGGGGGCTTGGTTGCGGGGGGGGGGTGGGGGGTTGTCCCCCCTCCCGGCGCGGGTCGCGGGGGGGGGCCCCGGGGGGCCCCCCCCGGCCGGGTCCGAAGGTCTCCGTGGGCCATCGTTCCGATCACATTTGAACGTGCCCTGTCATAATTTCTGTTGACTGCTGGACAAACGCAGCTCAGAGTATGAGCACAGGCAGACGCCGTGCCCACCGCCCCCACGCGGCCAGACACGGCGCCTGCTGTGCGACCCGGCAGCGCTGCCGGGTCTCCTCCCAGTCATCCCCTGCGCACCGGGGGTGCGTCGGCCGGTCCCGGCCCACAAGGGGCCGGCAGTCGCCGGGAGGATGGCGCCGAACCCGAGAGCGACTCGGATGCGGTGCCGTTGCCCGGGACCCGCACGCCCCCACGCGGCGGCGTCCCGAGCAGATCCGCGGGAGCGACGGGCCGGGGCCCCGCGGACCTTGCTTGTGATGCATGGAACTGTTGGCTTGTGTGCTGTGCGGTGTGCGACGTCGAAGCTGGGTGCTCGGCGGATCGGCACGACGGTGTGCACAGTGAGGGAAACGCGTGTAGGGCCGCGTTGCGACATGCCGTCCCCCCGAAGGGTGAAACCCAGAACGGCTGTCGTGCTGAACCGAACGTAGCCCGGACGGTTGCTCAGAGTCAACATTGGTCTCTGAGCGTGGATCTCCGTCCGGCGCCCCACCCACCCCGCGAGCGTGGTGTGCCGGACACGTACGATGTTCCCATGTCTTTTCTCCGCCGTCGCTCCGGTCAGCCCACCGGCCCGGACTTCGACGTGCTCGCCATGGACCCGGGCGACTGGCCCGGCGACTTCGGTGCGGCCATGATGACCGGCCCGGACGGCTCCTGCCAGGGGATTTTCCTGCGCTACGACCTGTTCGGCGGCAGAGGCCCGGCGATGTTCATCGGCAACCTCCCCGAGGGTTCGCCGGCCCGGGACACCGGCGACAGCGTGCCCTTCGAGGTGCGCCAGCTGCTCGCGGCCCTGGGGGACGAGGAACCGGTCGAGTTCGTCTCGGCGGAGGACTTCCCGGTCATGCTCGGGGACGACCTGCTGATCGTGAAGAAGGTCAAGGTCAGCGAGGGCCGGGTCTTCTGTGCCCAGTTCGGCCGGAGTGACGGTGTGCAGGTCACCATCGCCTCCTGGGACCGACCGATTTCGGACGACCTCTACCAGTTGCTCAAGCCGCTGCCCGCGGACATGTTCCAGCAGGGCTGACGGGCGTCGGAACACTGCCCCGGAGGGCAGGGTTCCGTTTCCCGTTCCGGTACTCTGTGCCCTTCCGCCACCCCGCTCGTTCCGGGCCCCGGACGCTGCTTGACGGCCTCGATCACGGCTTCGTAAAGTCGCGGACATGTCGTGCCGTCCCCTGCTGCTGACCCGTCGCAGCTACCTCGACCTGCGACGCACCGCCAGCGCGGCGTGTCCGGGTCACTGAGGGGGATTCGTCCCCGAGGCGGCGGGCGGACGGCCGAGCGGCCGACGCCGGTCCGGGGGCGGATGCTCCGCTGAGCCCGGGTTCCGGGGGCCGGCGTTCCGCCGGCTCCGGGGCCGCCTACCGGTACCGCGCGCCCGTCCCGGCGTGTCGAGGAGTCAGAGCCCACGCTGCCGCCCGGAGGCACCAGCCCCATGAGCATCATCGCTGCCGACCAGCCGTCCGCCGCGTCCCCCGTCGAGACCGCCCTCGCCGGACTGCCCCGGGTCGTCGACCTGCTGGCCGCCCGGGCCGAGGAGCACGACCGCGACGCGACCTTCCCCTACCAGGGCATCGAGGCCGTCCACGAGGCCGGACTGCTCACCCTGACCGTCGACCGGAGATACGGCGGGCCCGGCGGGACGCTCGCCGACACCGTCCAGGTGCTGTCCCAACTCGGGCGCGGGGACGCCTCGGTGGCCGTGGTCACCGCGTTCACCCTGCTCCAGCACGCCGAGCAGGCGCGGACGGCGAACTGGCCGACGGCCGGCTACCGGCGGCTGCTCACCGAGTCCCGGCGCGGGCCGGCCCTGGTCAACACCCTGCGGGTGGAGCCCGGCGGCCGCAGCGGCGAGCCGCCGGCCACGGTGGCCCGGTGGGACGGCGAGGGCTGGCGGCTGACCGGC
The DNA here is from genome assembly GCF_042799475.1 of Kitasatospora sp. NPDC057692. Taxonomy (NCBI): domain Bacteria; kingdom Bacillati; phylum Actinomycetota; class Actinomycetes; order Kitasatosporales; family Streptomycetaceae; genus Kitasatospora; species Kitasatospora sp. NPDC057692. Next base: position 56,051 of record NZ_JBHVIV010000024.1, read on the forward strand.
CGGAAGACCTACTGCACCGGCGCCGAGGCACTCGCCTGGCTGGCGGTGACCGCCCGGACCGACGAACCGGAGCCCCGGACCGGCACCTTCCTGGTGCGCGGCGAGAGCGAGGGCTTGGAGGTCGACCCGACCTGGGACCAGCTCGGCCTGCGGGCCAGCGCCAGCCACGACGTGGTGCTGGACGCGGTGCGGGTGCCCGCCGAGCTCGCGCTCGGCCTGAACCTGCCGAAGGCCGCCGCCGGAAGGGGCGCGACCGGCTCCGCCGCGCGCCCCGGTTCCGCCTCGGGCGCCTCCGAAGGGGTGGTCCCGGCGGCCGAACTGGGCCGGGCCTGGCACGATCTGGCGCTCTCCGCGGTGGCCGTCGGGGTCGCCCGTTCGGCCCAGGACTGGCTGGTCCGGTTCCTGCACCAGCGAACTCCGGCCAATCTCACCGAGCCGCTCGGCAGCCTGCCCCGCTACCGCAGCGCGCTGGGCGAGATCGAGGCCCAGCTGATCGGCGCCGAGGAACTGGTCCACGGACTGGCCCCCCGGGTCGACCGGGCCGAGCCGGACGCGGTCGCCCGGACCGGCCCGGCCCACCTGCTGGCCACCCGGGCGGCGATATCCGCGGTCCAGCAGGCCGTCTCGCTCACCGGCAATCCGGGACTGAGCCGCCGTCACCCGCTGGAGCGCTACCTGCGGGACGTGCTCAGCAGCCGGGTCCACCTGGCCCCCGACGAGGCCGTCCTGGAGGCCGCGGGCCGGGCCGCCCTGGAGCGCGGCGCCCGGCACTGACCGGGCGCCGGCGGCCGGGCGGCCTCACCGGGTCCCGACGGCGGCCCGGACCGCGCGGCGGGCCAGCGCGGCGTCGTCGTACAGCCGGCGGATCATGATCCGCTGCTCCTCGCCGGCGCCCGGCACGTCGTACAGCCGGATCTCGCGCATCAGCACCAGCACCAGGTTCACCAGGAACGCGTCCCGGGCCATGGTGCCGCCGCTCTGGGCGAGTTGGCTGATCTGCCGGCGGGCCGCGGTGTCCCCGGACAGCACGCTCCAGAGCACCGCCAGGTCGTAGCCGGGCAGGTACCAGCCGGCCTGCTCCCAGTCGACCAGGACCGGACCGGACGGCGCCAGCAGCATGTTGCTGAGCAGCGCGTCGCCGTGGCAGAGCTGGAGCGGGCCGTGCCCGAGGCCGTGCAGCAGGCCGCGCAGGTCTCCCGCGTCCCGGTCGGTGAGCTGGCCCACCGAGTGGTAGCGGGCGATCTCCAACTGGTAGTCCAGCCGCGGCTGGAACACGTCGGTCGGCGGGCGCCACAGGTTGAGCGTCCGGACGGCGGTGAGCAGCGCCCGGACCTCGCCCGGCGTGGGCGCGTTGGCCGGGTGGCGCTCCCGGGCGGCCGGGCGGCCGGGAACGCGCTCCATGACGAGCACGCAGCGGTCGTGGTCGGCCGCCACCAGCCGGGGCAGCCGCACCGGCGGGCGGTGCCGGACGAACGCCCGGTAGACCGCGACCTCGTGGTGGAAATCGGCCACCAACTGCTCGAAGTACTCGCTGCGAACCGCCTGCGGGGCGAGGCACTTGGCCACCACGGGTGCCCGGCCGATGGTGCCCGCCACCAGGATGTGGCGGCTTCCCTCGCGCAGCACCTGGCGCGGGGTGAACGCGGGACATATCCGCGAGACGCCGGCGAGCGCGGCCCGGACGGACGGCGTCTGCAGTGCCGAGGGGTCGATCCGCTCCTGCGCCGCGGGCTGGCCCGGCCGGGTCGGCGGGCGCAGCAGCCGGCCGTCGCCGGGGCGCGCGGCGGGGATCCGGACCCCGGGGGCGCGGGGCCCGGCCGGAGCGGCGGACTCGGGCGGGCGGAGCCCCAGCGCGGCCCGGGCGGCCTGGCCCCGGGGGTCCGCGGGCCGGCCGTCGGCGGCGCGCGGGGCGACCGGCCGGGACGGCGGCGGGACCTGCTTCGGGCCGGGACGGCCGGCCGCTGCGGTGGGTGGGCGCAGCGCGGTCCGGGTCGCGGTCGGCGTCGGGGAGGTCGCTGAGGAGTACATGGGGTGAGGGAGGTCCCTTCCTGGTCCGTCTCGGATGCACCCCCGCGGGGGCGGGGGAGGGCCGGTGCCGCCGGTGTCTCCTGGTCCGGCGGCGGGCCCTGTTCGGTCCGGCGGGTGGTACGCGGGCGCCGGGCACGGACGCCGGGGCCGGAGCCCCGTGCTGCGGCGGTGGACCGGCCGTCCGCACCCTGGGGAATGCGGTCGGCCGGTTCTGCCGTGGCCGTGCCCGGCGCCCCCGCGCCACCCGGCCGCGCCACCCCCTCGGGCGAGGAACCGGGGACGCCCCGCGACCCGTGCGGGGGAAGCCCCGCACCGGCCTGGAGCGCCGCCCGACCCGGGGGCGAGGTGGCACACGTCTACATCACACCCGGACGACGGTGGTTGGTAATGTGGCGGACCCTGGCGAAGCCTGGCGAATGCTCGCCCGGCACATGACGGAACCTCTAGCCTCGGATCAGCCGAGGAACCTGGGGGCTTCACGTGAGCAGGGGACCCAACACCCGACTCGCCGATCTGTTCGTCCTGACCGGATGGTCGAAGGGCGAGCTGGCGCGGCTGGTCAACAGGCGCGGTGCCGCGATGGGGCAGCAGCAGCTGTCCACCGACACCTCGCGGGTGCGGCGGTGGATCGAGCAGGGGGAGATCCCGCGCGATCCGGTGCCGAGGGTCCTGGCAGCCGTGTTCACGGAGCGGCTCGGCCGTGTCGTCACCACTGAGGACCTCGGTCTGGAACGACACCGGCCCACCAGGACCGGAGCGGCGCAGTCCGCCACCTCGTCGCCGTGGGAGCCGGATCGGACGGCCGCGGTCCTCACCGAGTTCACGGGAATGGACCTCATGCTGAACCGACGTGGATTGGTGGGTGCGGGAGCCGCGCTCACGGCCGGGGCGGTCATCGCCGACTCCCTGAAGGGCTGGCTGGGCGGGGACGCGGTCGCGTACGCGGCCTCGGCGCCCGGACCGCGCCCGGTGGTCACCCAGGGCGGTGCCCGGCCGGTGGTGGACCTGTACGACGCGGGCCCGGTCGGGTCCGACGAGGTGGCCGCGCTGGAGCACTCGGTGCAGGTGTTCCGGGCCTGGGACGCGGCCCGCGGCGGCGGCCTGCAGCGCAAGGCGGTGGTCGGTCAACTCAACGAGGTGGGCGGCCTGCTGACGCACCGCCACGGCGCGGAGGCGGAGCGGAGGCTGTGGCTGGTCGCGGCGAACCTCGCGGTGCTGGCCGGCTGGATGTCGCACGACGTGGGGCTGGAGCCGACCGCGCAGAGGTACTTCATGCTGGCCGCCGAGTCGGCGAAGGAGGCCGGCGACCTGCCGCGCGCGGGGGAGGCGGTCTCCCGGGCGGCGCGCCAGATGGTGCACCTCGGGCGGGCCGACGACGCGATCGACCTGATGGAGGCGGCGCGGGCGGGCGGCGGCCGGATGCTGCCGAGGGCGCGGGCGATGCTGAACACCGTCGAGGCCTGGGCGTACGCGTCGCTCGGTCAGTCGCAGGCGACCTGGCGGCTGCTGGGCGAGGCGGAGGACCTCTTCGCGGCCGAGCCGGACGGCCCGCCGCCGTCCTGGATGCAGGTCTTCGACGAGGCGGAGCTGCACGGGATGCAGGCGCTGGTGCTGCGCACGCTCGCCGAGCACGACCTCTCGGCCGCCGCCGAGGCCCGCCGGCACGCCGAGCGGGTGATCCGGTTGCGCGAGGGGACCGGCCGGCTGCGGTCGGCGCTGTTCGACCGGATCACGCTGGCCTCGGTGCACTGGCTGACCGGGGAGCCGGACGCGGCGGACGCCGAGGTCAAGCGGGTGCTGGACCTGATCGGCCAGAACTCCTCGCACCGGACGTGGGACCGGCTGCGGGAGATGTACCGGCTGACCGCGCGCTACCAGGGGGTGGCGGTGGTCGACGAGCTGCGGGACGAGCTGGGACGGGAGCTGCGGTCGGCCGGGGTGAAGAACCGGCCGCTGTTCGCGTAGGGCCCGGTCCGGATCACCCGGGGGCGGCCCCCGCGGCGGTCACGGGCAGGGGTGCGCCGGGCGCAGCAGCATGCGCAGGGCGGTGACGGTGCCGTCGGCACCCAGGACGGGTTCTCCGGCGCACTCCACCAGGCCGTGCCCGCCGCCGGGGTGGCGGACCCGGAGGGTGCCGACGGCGTACCGGCCGTGCACCAGCGCGTCGGTCATCATCCGGCGCAGCTGCGGCCGGTCCGCCTCGCTCAGCCGGTCGGGCAGCCGGTCGAGGCTGAGCGGGCCGTGGCCGGGGTCGCAGCCGAGCAGCCGGTAGGCCTCGGCGGACCAGCGCACGTCGTCGGTGCGCAGATCCCATTCGGCCGCGGCGACCGTGTCGCGGCCGGACGTCGGTGTCATGGGCATGGAGTGTCCAGTCGTCCGTTCGCGGCGGTCGGCCGGCGGGTGGTGGGAACGACTGTCGCACAGCGGTCCGACACCCGTGGGCGATTTGGACAGAACGCCGACAAAGTTCCCCCGGCATATGCCAGTGCGCACAAAGGGTCGGTCGCCCTGTGTGCGGCGGGTCGTCCGAGGCGGTAACCTTCGGTGATTCCGGCGCCCGGGCGCCCACCGCAGTACCGACCAGAGACCCCGGCGACGGAAATCCCGTTGCCACTACGACCGCCGCAACGGATGCTGACCTCATGTTCGAGCCAGTGATAGCACCCAGTGCCAGCCTCCTCGGCCTCCTGCAGCGAGGTCGCGGTGACGGGCAGCTCCATGCGCTGGCCGCCGACCGCACCGAGGCCATCACCGCGTTGGAGGAGTGCGTCACCAGGGATCCGCGAGCCGACTGGCAGGTCGAGAACCGCTCCCTCTACTACGCGCGCCTCTACATGGAGCTGGAGGCGCCCCTCGACGGCATCGAGGACCACCTCCACTCACCGGAGGACCTCCTCGACGAGGACGACGCCCGCACCGGGCTCGCGCTCTCCGTCCTGGGCCACCTCGCCGCGTACGGCCGCCGGGACGCGCTCCTCATGCTCCGCGAGTACGCCGCCACCGGCACCAACTGGGCCTGGGCCCTGGACGAGCTCGCGCTGCGCGACGACGACCGAGGCCTGCTGCTGCTCGGGACCGCCGTGCTGGACCGCTTCCCGCCGGGCCCCGAGGGCGACGCCGAGCTGCGCGAGACCATCCGGGGCGCCTACGAGCCCCGGCCGTGGCGGCTCTGGGCGGCGTACCACCCGAGAGTCGCGGCGGCCGGTGAGCAGTCGCCCTTCGACCTGTGGCAGCGCCAGCTGAACCGCAGCGGCGTCACCCCCGGCTGGTCCACCGCCGATGTGCTGGCCTGGGCCGACCAGGGCGAGCTCGGCGGTCTCGGCGCCGGCGCCTTCGCCGGCGGCCCGGTCCGCCCAGAGGCGTCCGCCGCCCGCGACGCCGACTCCCCGGCCCGCCCGGACGCGGTGGACCGCCGCGCCGCCGCGGCCGCCCGCTGCCTCGCCGCCGTGGTGCGCCCCGAGGACCGCTCCGACGTCCTGGAGGCGGCCCGCGAGGGCCTGCCCGGCGCCCGCCGGGCCGCCCTGCGCTACCTCGTGGACCAGCGTGATCCGGCCGCGGCCGGCCTGATCGAGGCGGCCGCCGCCGACGTGGACGACCGGATGGTCCGGTTCGCCCTGGAACTGCTCGGCCGGATGCGCGGCCCGGAGGCGCTGGCCCAGGCCCGCCGCTGGGCCGACCCGGCCACCGGCGGCGCCGACAGCGCCCTCGGCGAGGCCGCCGTCCGGCTGCTGGCCGACGCGGGCGAGCCCGCCGACGGCCCGCTGGTGGTGACCGGCCTGCGCCGCTGGGTCTCGCTCCACGGGGTGTCCGGGGCCGACGCCGGGCTCGGGACGCTGGTCGACGGCGCGGGGCGGCTGGCCGCCGCCGGGGCCGTCCCGGTCCTGCGCCACATCTACGGGGAGGCCGTCTCCTCGGAACTGCGCGGCCGCGCCGCCCGGGCGCTCGCCGCGACCGACGTGCACTTCCCCGAGGGCCCCGCCGTGGAGTGCCTCTGGGACTGCGAGGAGTCCACCCGGGAGCTCGCCGCGAGGCACGTCGCCACCACCGGTGACGCCCGCGTGCTGGAGCGCCTGCGGCGCCTCGCCGCCGACCCGGCCGAGGAGGCCGAGGTCCATGCCGCCGTCCGGGGCCGGCTGACCGCCGCCCGCGAGCGCCGCCGCTAGCGCGCCGCGCCGCCCCGCGCGAGAACGACGGAGCGGGCCGGTCCACCTCGACGGTGGACTGGCCCGCTCCTCTCGTTCCCGGGTGGAACGCGGTTCTCGTTCGCCGCTACTTGGCGACCACGCCGGCGTCCGGGGCCAGGGTGCCCACGGAGACCAGGACGATGATCAGAATGCCGAGCGCGATGCGGTAGATCACGAACGGCATGAAGCTGTTGTTCGAGATGTACTTCAGGAACCAGGAGATCGCCGCGTAGCCGACCACGAAGGCGATCACGGTGGCCAGGATGGTCGGGCCCCAGGCCGGAGCGGGTCCCTCGCCGATCTTGAACAGCTCCAGGACGCCGGAGGCGAGCACGGCCGGGATCGCCAGCAGGAACGAGTACCGGGCCGCCGCCTCGCGGCTGTAGCCGAGCAGCAGGCCCGCGCTGATGGTGCCGCCGGAGCGCGACACGCCCGGGATGAGCGCCAGCGCCTGGGCCATGCCGTAGCCGGCCGCGTGCGGCAGGGTCAGCTCGGTGATCGGCTTGGCGTGCCGGATCGCCCGGGTGCGGTCGGCGACCGCCAGGATCACGCCGAACAGGATCAGCGTGGTGCCGATGATCCGCAGGTCGCGCAGGTCGTGCTCGATGGTGTCCTGGAACAGCTTGCCCAGGATGCCGATCGGCAGGGTGCCCATGATCACGAACCAGCCCATCCGGGCGTCCTGGTGCGAGCGGAGCGCGGGCCGGAACAGCGAGAGCGTCCAGGTCTTCACGATCGACGCGATGTCGCGGCGGAAGTAGATCAGCACCGCGGTCTCGGTGCCGAGCTGCGTCACGGCGGTGAAGGCCGCACCCGGGTCCTTCCAGCCCAGCAGGGCGGGGAAGACTCGGAGGTGGGCGCTGGAGGAGATCGGCAGGAACTCGGTGAGTCCCTGGATCAGGCCGAGGACGGCCCCGTGGAACCACTCGATCACCGGACACCCTCCCGGGGTATCCGTCGCTCGATGCGCATGAAGCGTTCCTTGTTGGTCGGTGCGGGAACGGCCCTGCGCACCGGCCGGCGCGGTCCAGCGGCGCGGCTCGATGGCAGGCGAACACACCGGTCCCGCCCGGCGCGCGGGCCGCGCGCGGGCCCGGCGTCCGCCTGATGCTACGCCGTTCAGGTGACGGCCTGTCGCCCGCCCCCACCCTCGGGGGCCGTTCCCGCGGCCGGTGCCCCGTGCCGGTCAGACCTCCACCGGCCGGGCCCGCACCCAGATCCGGTCCTCGGTCAGGTAGGAGTCGACGGCCAGCCCGGCCTCGGCGAGCGCCTGTTCGAACTCCGCCCGGTCCATCGGGCGGGACAGGAAGGTCTGGGTCCACGTCGCGTCCGGGAACTCGTACTCGACGTGCACCTGGTTGACGCCCTCGGCCACCGGGGTGGCCGAGGCCACCCGGACCAGCCCGTCCGTCCCGAGCGGGCGCTCGCGCGGCACGTTCGTCTGCCAGTCCTCGCCCTCGCGCTGGAGCAGCACGCAGCCGTCCGGGGTGACGTGCCGGCGGCAGGTGTCCAGCAGGCCCCGCCGGACGTCCAGGCTGCCGGCGTGGACCAGGAAGGAGGCGAGCAGCACGACGTCGAAGCGCTCGCCGAGGTCGAGCCGCTCGATCGGGCTGCGCACGGTGCGGGCCCCGCGGACCCGCGCCAGCATCTCGGCGGACTCGTCCACCGCCGTCACCCGGAAGCCCCGCTCCAGCAGCGGATGGGTCATCCGGCCCACGCCGCAGCCGAGTTCGAGCAGGCTCGCGCCGGGCGGGACGGCGGCCGCGATCACCTCGGGCTCGTCGTTGACCGGCAGCCGCGCGTACATCTCGACCGCGCAGCCGTCCGGGGTGATCGCGCCCGGGCCGGTGCCGCGGTACCCGTCGCGTTGTTCGTTCCGTCGTTCGTCAGCCATGCGAACCATCCGAGCACGGGGCGGCCGGGGTGGGAAGAGGGCGTGCGGAACGATGCTTGGCAGATACCCCAGGGGGGTATATAGTCATCGACGAACAGGGCAGCACGGAGAAGGCGGCGAACACGTGGAGGACGACATGGCGCACCCCGCCCAGCACGACCACCAGCAGCACGCGGGCCACGAGCACCACGGCCACGGCCACCACGAGGGGCACCGGGACCACGCCGGGCACGCGGGTCATGAAGGTCACGAAGGCCGTGCGGGCCGCGCCGGGCACCACGGAGAACACGCCCACCACGGGCACGGCGGCCACGGTGGTGGGGGCGTGACCTGGGCCGCCGCGGCGCAGGCGACCCTGCACTGCCTCACCGGCTGCGCCATCGGCGAGATCCTCGGCATGGTGCTCGGCACCGCCCTCGGGCTGCACAACGGCGCCACCGTGGTGCTCTCGATCCTGCTGGCCTTCGTCTTCGGCTACGCGCTGACCATGCGCGGCGTGCTCAAGGCGGGCCTGGACGTCCGTACCGCCGTCAAGGTCGCGCTGGCCGCCGACACCGTCTCGATCGTCGTCATGGAGATCATCGACAACACCGTGATGATGACCGCGCCCGGCGCCATGGACGCGGGCCTCGCCGACATCCTCTTCTGGGTGGCGCTGGCCGGTGCGCTGGCCCTGGCCTTCGTCCTGACTGTCCCGGTCAACAAGTGGATGATCGGCAAGGGGCGCGGGCACGCCGTGGTCCACGCCTACCACCAGCACTGACCGCCCCGCCCGCGCTGCCCGCACCGAACGCCGCGGCCCGCACCACCCCCTCCATGGGGGCGGTGCGGGCCGCGGCGTTTCCCGTGCTCCCCGGGGGCTCAGGCCGCGCGGTCGAGCTCCCCGAGGGTGGCGCGCAGCCAGTCCAGCTCGGCGGTGGTGGTCGCGCGGGCGATCAGCAGCATCCCGCGGCGGAACGGATCGGCCACCTCCTCGGCGCCCACCGGCCGGTCGCCGTCGTAGAAGAAGCTGGCCGGCTCGCTCAGGAAGGCCAGGCGGCGCCGGAGCACGGCGGCCTGCGCGGCCGGTTCGCCGTCGAGGTGGCGCAGGAAGGCGAGCACGGTGAACCAGCGGTTCTCGTCGCTGACGTCCAGGTCGTCCGGGGTGCGCAGCCGGTCCAGCAGGGCGGCCCGGCCGGCGTCGGTGAGCCGCAGGGTGTGCCGGGGCGCGGCCGCCGCGCCGGGTTCGGTGGAGCGCACCAGCAGGCCGTCGGCCTCCAGCCGCTTGATCGCCGGGTAGAGCGTGCCGTCGCTGATCGGCCGCACGTGGCCGGTGAGCGCGGCGAGGTGGCGCCGCAGTTCGTAGCCGTGCAGGGGCCGGTCGTGGAGGAACCCGAGGATCGCGAGCTTCAGCATGGGGCCACTCTCTCAGATCCGCTGCCGATATCTCGGTGTCGCTATACCTCGGGATCGATGTATGGTCTCTCCCGGCGCCCGGGACGAGGCCGGGGCGCCGTCCCCGACGACCACAGGAGGAGCGCGACCGTGCGCGACGCCACCGTCACCCCGAACGGCGACCGGATCCGCTGGGTGGAGATCCCCGGCCGCGAGCCCGTCCGCCTCTACCTGCACGGACTCGGCGCCAGCTCGCCCGTCTACTACGCCGCGGCCGCCGCCCACCCGCTGCTCACCGGCCACCGCTCGCTGCTGCTCGACCTGCTCGGCTTCGGCATCAGCGACCGGCCCGCCGACTTCCCCTACACGCTGGAGGCGCACGCCGACGCCGTCGCCGCCGCCGTCCGTGCGGCGGGGGCGGAGCGGGTGGAGGTGATCGGCCACAGCCTCGGCGGTGCGGTCGCGATCCAGCTCGCCCACCGGCACCCCGGGCTGGTCGCCGGGCTGGTGCTGGTGGACGCCGTCATCGACCCGGTCGCCCCGAGCCCGGGGCCGGGCAGCGGCGGCATCGCCTCCTTCACCGAGGAGGAGTTCCTGGCCGGCGGCCTGGAGCAGGTGGAGCGGTGGGCGGGCCCGTTCTGGTGGGCCACCATGCGGCTCGCCGGCCCCGAGGCGCTCCACCGCAGCGCCGTCCACCGCTGCCGGGCGACCGTGCCGAGCCTGCGCGAGCAACTGCACGGCCTGGAGCTGCCGCGGACCTTCCTCCATCCCGAGGCCGACGGCGAGCTGCCCGGCGCGGACCGGCTCCGGGCGGCGGGCGTGGCGCTGGAGGCCGTGCCCGACTGCGGGCACAACATCATGATCGACAATCCGGACGGCTTCGCGAAGGCCGTCGCCGCCGCCCTGGCGTAGCGTCGTCGCGTCGATCCGCCGTCCCGCTGCGAGGAGTGCGTCCGCCATGCCGATCCAGGTGCCCGAGGCGCTGGCCACTTCCCTCGTCGACTTCTTCGGGGCGCGGGGGCGGGCCTGGGCCGACCGGCTGCCCGCGCTCGCTTCGGAGGTGGCGGATCGTTGGGAGCTGCGGATCGACGGGGCGCCCGCGCACGGTGTGGTCGGCCTGGTCCTGCCCGTCCGGCGGGCCGACGGCACGGGTGCCGTGCTCAAGCTCCAGCCCGTGGACGAGGAGACGGCCGGCGAACCGCTCGCCCTGCGGGCCTGGGACGGCCGGGGCGCCGCCCGGCTGCTCGACCACGACCCGGCCACCGGCGCGATGCTGCTGGAGCGCCTCGATCCCGCGCGCTCCCTGCTCGCCCTCCCCGACGATCTGGCCGCCACCGCCGTCCTCGCCGACCTGCTGGGAGAGTTGACGCAGCATCAGGCACCGTCCGGGTTGCGGACCTTGGCGGACATCGCGGACGCCATGCTCGCGGAGGTGCCGCAGGCACGCGGCGCGGTGACCGGGGAGGCGGACCGCCGGCTGCTCGCCGATCTCGCGGCCGCCGTGCGCGAGGTCCGTCCCGAACCGGGCGACCGGCTGCTCCACGGGGACCTGCACTTCGGCAACGTGCTCGCCCCGGCCGCCCCCGGCGCCCGCGCCCCCTGGCTCGCCATCGACCCCAAACCCCTGGCCGGCGACCCGGGGTTCGAACTCCTCCCCGCCCTGCAGAACCGCTGGTCCGACCTCGCCGCCACCGGCGACCTCCCGCGCGCCCTGCGCCGCCGCTTCGACCTGATGACCGACCGCCTCGCCCTGGACCGCGACCGCGCCGTCCGCTGGACCCTCGGCCGCGTCCTGCAGAACGTCCTGTGGGGCGTGGCGGACGGCGCGGTGGCCATCGACGAAAGCCAACGGGTGATTGCCCTGGCCCTGTTGGGACGCTGAGCCGTCCTCGGGTCGGCGCGGGTCCGAGCCGCCGGCACCGCGCGGTCGGCCTCAAGGCCAGGCCGCCCCCACCCGCCCCCATGGGCCCGCCGGACCGGCCGGCGGGCCCAGGGGTGGCCGAGGGGGACGACTCCCGCGCGAGCCGGTTCCTCGCCTTGTCGCTTCGGGCGCCCGGGAGTTCGCCGTCCCGGAACGCGAACCCGACGCGGTCGCCGACCCCGACCGGCCTCGGCCGAGCCCCACCCTGTCAGGGCGGTTGAGGCCGCCGGGTCACCCTGCGGCGGGGCGGCTCGGGAGGACGGCGAAGCGCACCGGAGTGCCCGGGCGGGCCTGCGCCGCGGCGGCCAGGTCGGCGGGCGGCACGACGCCGACGACCGGGTAGCCGCCGGTGGTCGGATGGTCGGCGAGGAAGACCACGGGCAGACCGTCCGGCGGGACCTGCACGGCGCCCAGGACCATGCCCTCGCTGGGGAGTTCGCCCTCCCGGGTGCGGGTGAGCGGCGGCCCCTCGGTGCGCAGCGCGATCCGGTTGCTGGCCGGGGCGACCCGGTAGGGCGTGCGGGCGAGCCGGGCCGCGGTGTCCGGGGCGAACCAGTCGGCGCGCGGGCCGGGCCGCAGCCGCAGGACCAGCTCGGCCGGGGGAGCGGGCAGCGGTACCAGCTCCGGCGCCGGCCGGTACGGCGGGCGCGGGCCGACCGGCAGGCGGTCGCCGGCGGCCAACGGGGCCGGGCCGAGCCCGGACAGCAGGTCGGCCGAGCGGCTGCCCAGCACCGGCTCGACGGCGAACCCGCCCGCCACCGCCAGGTACGCCCGTACTCCGGCGGTCGCGGCGCCGACGTCCACCACCGACCCGGCCGCCACCGCCACCGGCGCACCCCAGGCGGCGGGCCGGCCGTCCACCCGCACGGGCGACGGCGCCCCGGTCACCGCGACCACCAGCGGCCGCAGCGCCCGCACCGCGATCCCGCCCACCGTGGTCTCCACGGCGGCCGCCCCGGGCTCATTGCCCACCAGCCGGTTGGCCGCCCGCAACGCCGGCCCGTCCAACGCCCCCGCCCGCGGCACCCCGAGATGCGCCACTCCGCGCCGCCCCAGATCCTGCACGGTGCTCAACGGCCCCGGCCGCACCACGACCACCGCGTCCGTCATGCCGCTCCTCCCGGGAGTTCTCGCCGTGCGTCGCTCTCCACCGGCCTGGCGGGGCGGCGCGGGGTTGTCGCGCTCGTCGTCATGTGGTGCCGCCCTGCGGGAGGTCGCCGCGACTCCGTCGGGTCGGGGCGGGATGGTCGCGCCCGTCATGCGGCGCCTCTCGGGAGCACGCAGCCGAGGTCGCCGTCGGCGCGCCGATGCGGCGCGCGGCTGCCGTGTCCGTCACGTCGCCCCTCCCGGGAGTTCTCGCGGTGCGTCGGGCGCCGCCGCCCTGCCGATGCGGCGCGTGGCCATGACGTCCGTCACGCGGCCCCTCTCGGGAGTGCCCGCGCCTCGGGCATGGCCGCGACCCCACCGGGGGTGCTGGCTCGTGGCCCGCCTGGTGAACCGGTCCGGTCGCCCTCCGGCGCTGCGCCAGGCCGCGACCCGCCGGCCGTACGGTCGCCCGGCCGCCCGGCCGCCCCGTTCCTCGGGTCCGACCCCGCCGTCCGGCCGGGCCCGGCGGGCGATGCCGGTGATTCGGGCGTCGGGAGGGACCGGCCGCGGCGTGCGTGGCGTTCCGCCGGGGTCGCCGACCGTCCGGCTCTGCTCGCGGGCTTCGCCGGGCGGTCGGGGCCGGGTCCTCGGCGCGCGCGAGGGCACGGGGCGGACGGTCCGTGGTCGGGTCGGCCGGTACCGCGTGCCGCCCGGTGTCCGTGCGCTCCTGAGTGGTCGGCTGCGCGGGGACCGCCGCCGGTGCCGTCGTCATGCCGTGTTCCCGCGGAGCGGGGTGAAGCGGAGGCGGGTGCCCGGGGTGAGCAGGGCGGGCGGGGTGCGGGCGGTGTCCCAGAGGGGGAGGGCGGTGCGGCCGAGGAGTTGCCAGCCGCCGGGGGAGGGGTGCGGGTAGACGCCGGTGTACGGGCCGGCCAGGGCGACCGAGCCCGCCGGGACGCTGCTGCGCGGGGTGGCCCGGCGCGGCACCCCGTACCGCGCGGGCAGGCCGGTGACGTAGCCGAAGCCGGGGGCGAAGCCGCAGAACGCCACGACGTACTCGGGCTCGGTGTGGATCCGGACGGCCGCCTCGGGGGAGACGCCCCAGAGGCGGGCGACCTCGGCGAGGTCCGCGCCGTCGTAGACGGTCGGCACCTCGACCAGCGGGCCGGCCGCGGCGGACACCGGGTCCGGGCGGGCCGTGCGCAGCACCCGGGTCAGCGCGCCGGGGTCCGCCACGCCGTCCAGCAGGACGGTGCGGGCCGCGGGCACGATCTCCTCGACCGGCGGCAGCTCGCCGGCCGCCTGCCGTCGGCGCAGCCAGCCGTAGAGCGCGGTGACCTCGGCCGTGCCCGTGAGCTCCACCAGCAGCGCGTGCTCGCCCACCGGCCGGACGACCGGCCCCGGACCGGTCACGCGAACGCCTCCACCCGGACGCCCGCCGAGGCGAGCGCGCCGCGGATGCGCCAGGCGAGCTGGGCCGCGCCGGGGGTGTCGCCGTGGACGCAGAGCGAGCGCGCCTCGACGGTGATCGGCTCGCCGCCGACGGCCTCCACGGAGCCGTCGCGGGCGATGCCGACGGCCCGGGTGATGACCTTCTCGGGGTCGTGGACCACGGCGTCGGGCTCGCGGCGCGGGACGAGGGTGCCGGCCCAGGTGTAGGCGCGGTCGGCGAAGGCCTCGGTGACCACCGGCAGTCCGGCGGCCTCGGCGGAGGCCAGCAGCCGGGAGCCCGGCAGACCGAGCACCGGCAGCGGGCCGTCGGCGGCCGCCCCGGACCGCAGGATCCCGGCGACGACCGCCTCCGCCTGCTCGGTGTCGGCGACCACCCGGTTGTACAGGGCGCCGTGCGGCTTGACGTAGGAGACCCGCGAGCCGGCGGCGCGGGCGAAGACCTGCAGGGCGCCGATCTGGTAGGCGATCTCGTCGGCCAGCTCGTCGGGCGGCACGTCCATCGCCCGGCGGCCGAAGCCCGCGAGGTCCCGGTAGGAGACCTGGGCGCCGATCCGGACGCCGCGTTCGGCGGCCAGCGCGCAGACCCGGCGCATGGTGGAGGGGTCTCCGGCGTGGAAGCCGCAGGCGACGTTGGCGCTGGTGACGACGGAGAGCAGGGCCTCGTCGTCGGTCAGCGTCCAGCGTCCGAACCCCTCCCCGAGGTCCGCATTGAGATCGATCACCGCATCGGCCACGCCGGTCCGCCTTCCAGCAGCTGTTGAGCCAGATGGTAGGGCCTGCGGCGGGGCGTGCCGCCCCGCTCGTCCGTCGGGCGGCGGTCAGCCGGCCACCGCGGTCGGGGGCCGCCCGGTGGCCCCCGACCGCTCGGCCCGCTCGACCAGCGGCCGCAGCGCGCGCAGCACCGCGAGCAGCGGGACGGCGCCCGCGATCCCGAACGACATGTCGACAAACCGCCAGTGGGGCGGGATGCCCCGCAGCGGTCCGCGGATCAGGGCGAGCGGAATGATCCCGGCGCAGGCGAGCGCCGCCCGGCGGACCACCCGGACGTCGCGCACCGGGCCCTCGATCGGCGTTCACCATCGCGCCCGGGCTCACCGGATCACCGGAGGGAGCCGCCGGGCACCCGTGCCGGAGCCACCCCCGGCGCCGCCCGCCCGGCTGTCCGGAAGGTCCGTTTCGGCCGATGTCGGCCCCTGCCTCTAGTCTTGTCCCCCGTGACCGTCATCGCCGACCAGCCCACCGAGCACGGCCCCCGGCCGCCCGCCGGGTCCGCCGTCGCCGCCGCGCGGCCCGCGCCGGGACCCGCCGCCGACGAGGGCCTGGCCCGCCGGCTCAAGGCGCTGGCCTGCACCGCCCCGCTGCACGACCTGGACAGCCGCAAGGTGATGCTGGCCGGCGAGTACGGCGGCTACGCGATGGCCGAGGTCGGGCTCGCCGCCATCGACCTGGTCACCCTCAACATGGACTTCGACACCGGCGCCGACCGCGAGCTCGTGCTCGCCCGGCTGCTGCCCAGGGTCGCCGCCCAGGCGCCCGGCCGCTCCGCCGCCGAGCACCAGCGGGTCGGCCGGTGGGTGCTGGAGTCGCTGATCAACGTCGGCAGCGTCGACCGGGGCTTCCGCGCCGTCTACGGCACCTTCAACGCCGACGGCGCGTACGTCCGCCGCGACTACGACTTCAAGCTGATCGAGGAGGTCCCGGGCCCCGACGGCGGCGTCTACCTGCGGACCACCGACGAGGCGGTCAACGTCCTGGTCGGCGCCCTGGACACCGACGTCACCTCCGCGCAGATCGCCGCCGAGGTCAAGCTGGAGGTGCTGATCAGGCGCGGCCGGCTGGCCGACGCCCAGCTCGCCGCCGAGCAGGCCCGCTACCGCACCGTCCAGTACGCCGAGACGCTGCGCCGCGCCCTGGAGGCCACCCGCCGCAACGTCCGCGCCGTCGACTGGATGCGGGCGATCCCGGACCTCATCGACGAGGCGCTCGACCACATCGCCGACCGCTACCGGCACGAGAACGCGATCCTCACCAACATCCGCAAGGCCCGCGACGAGGCCGAGGAGCCGGAGCACAAGCGCCGCGCCGCCGAGCTGGTCGACATCGTCAAGGACTGCATCCGCCGGCACACCCAGCTGCAGACCCGGCTGCTGGAGGCCGGCCCGCTGTTCCGCGCCGAGCAGGACCGGCAGGCCTTCGCCACCCCCGGCGCCCGCAGCGGCATCGACCTCTACGGCCAGCTGCTCGCCCCGGTGCTCCGGCTGCCGATAGCGCAGGCCGTCCGCCCCACCGGCGCGTTCTTCGCCCGCGGCACCGGCCTGCGCACCCCCGTCTCGGTCCGCGTCAGCGACCTGGTCGACCTGCTGCTCACCCCGCCGGTCGAGCGCGAGCACCTCGGCGCCGAACTGCCCGACCCGGACCTCGTCGCCACCCCCGACGACAGCCGGTTCTCCGAGGCCCAGCTGGAAGCGGCCCTCGACCTGCTGGACCTGCCCGCCGACGCGCCCCGCCGGCTCTCCGGCCTGCTCGCCGAGGCCCGCGCGCAGGACCCGGAACTCCCCTACCTGGTCGCCCTGCTGGCCGTGCACGCGGCCAGCCCGCCGGTCGGCACCGCCTACCGGCAGGGCGAGGAGCGGCTGCTCTTCGCGGTCGACGACGGCACCCCGCTGCACGACCGGGAGTTCGGCGGCGCCGACCTCATCGTCGGCAGTGCCCTGCTCGACGCCGCCGGCATGGCCGCCGACCGCAAGGACGCCGGCTGACCCCGGCCAGGACGGCCGACCACCCCGGCCGCCGCCCGGCCACCACACCACCCGCACACCCCCCGCAACGCCCCCGAGGAGCACCGCCCGTGACGACCCACCACGACACGTCCTGGGCGCCAGAGACCGAACCGGCCGCCCCCGCGCCGATCACCCCGGCCGACGTCGCCGACGCCGCCCGCCTGGTCTCCTTCGGCCTCCAGGCCAAGCTGCTCCCCGCCCGCGACGCCGAGTACGCCGAACTGGTCCGCCGCCACCGCGAGGACCCGCCCTTCGCCCGCCTCGCCGACGCCGTCGCCACCGGCATGGGCCTGGTCGTCCTGGAGGTCTCCCCACGCGCCGGCATGGCCGTCGCCGCCGCCGAGGACTCCGTCTTCGCCGTCCGGATGGGCGACTACTCGCGCCGCGCCGCCTCCGAGTCCACCGACCGCTTCCTGCACGGCCTGGCCCACCTGGCCGTCGCCGCGATGGCCTTCCCCCGCCCCGAGGACCTCGCCGACGACGGCTACCTCGGCCGGATCACCGTCAACGGCATCGACGCCTTCGTCCGCCAGGCCTGCCGCCGCCTGGAGGAGCAGGCCGAGGCCGACGGCGACAACACCGACCCGCAGAGCGACGCCCCCGGCCTGGAGGCCGCCTGGCGCGTCTGGGCCCGGCGCACCGCCACCGGTGCCACCAAGGACGCCCGCCGGCTCTCCGGCTCCACCATCGGCATCGTCGCCAAGGCCGTGCTGTTCCTGGTCGACTCCGGCTTCCTGCAGAAGGTCTCGGACGACGCCGGCGGCACCTACCGCACCACCGCCCGCTACCAGCTCCAGGTCCGCGACCTGGCCGGCACCGCCGCCATGGCCGAGCTGCTCGACCTCGGCGTGGTCCCGGTCTCCGACGGCACCGCCTCGCTGCTGCCCCCGGACACCGGGGACGACCTCGTCGCCGACGCCGGCCTGCCGTTCAACGCGCTGTAGCCCCGGCCGCCCGAGGGCCCCCGCCGCACGGGAGCCCTCGACAGCCCCGCCGGCACCCCCGCGCCCCCCGCCGGCACCCCGCCACCCTCCGACCCACCCGCCTCCTGGAGAACCGCCGCACATGTACGAGCTCAACCGGGTCCGCCTCTACTCGATCGGACCGGCCGGCGCCCGCTACGCCGACACGGTGCTCGACCTGCGCGGCGTCGGCGAGCCCGTCGCCGACCCGGCGCCCCAGCAGATCGGCCTGTTCGGCGAGGACACCGACGGCCCGGTGCGCCGCCCCGCCCCGGCCGGGGTGCTCTTCCTGGAGAACGGCGGCGGCAAGTCCGTCCTGCTCAAGCTGATCTTCTCGGTCATGCTCCCCGGCCACCGCAACACCCTCGGCGGGGCCAGCTCCGGCGTGCTCCGCAAGTTCCTGCTCGCCGACGACTGCGGCCACGTCGCCCTGGAATGGCAGCACACCGTCACCGGCGAGCTGATCGTGGTCGGCAAGGTCAGCGAGTGGCGCGGCCGCCAGGTCTCCTCCGACCCGCGCAAGTTCGCCGAGACCTGGTACTCCTTCCGCCCCGGCCCCGGCCTCACCCTCGACTCCCTCCCGGTCGCCGAGCGGGTCAGCCTGGCCGGCGACCAGAAGGCCCGCGGCCGCCGCCGCACCATGAAGGGCTTCCGCGACGCCCTCACCGAGGCCGGCAAGGCCCACCCCCACCTCGACCTGGTCTTCGAGGACGGCCACGACCGCTGGACCGAGCACCTCGGCGAGCTCGGCCTCGACCCCGAGCTGTTCCGCTACCAGCGCGAGATGAACGCCGACGAGGGCGAGGCGGCCGGCCTCTTCGCGGTCAAGCAGGACAAGGACTTCACCGACCTGCTGCTGCGCGCCGTCACCGACACCCGGGACACCGACGGCCTCGCCGACCTCGTCCACGGCTTCGCCGCCAAGCTCGGCCTGCGCTCCGAGCTCACCGCCGAACGCGACTTCACCGCCGGCTCCCTGGAGCTGCTGGAGCGGATCGCCGAGGCCACCACCGCCCGCGAGACCGTCCGCGAGGCCCACCGCACCGCCGAACGCCGCACCCGCCGGCTCGCCCACGCCCTGGCCTCCCGGGCCGCCGCCGAACGCGACCGCGCGCAGGACCTCGCCGTCGAGGTCGCCGCCGCCGCGAGCGCCGTCACCGCCGCCGAGGGCGACCGCACCCGGCACACCCTGATCGCCGCCGAACTCACCCACCGGCACGCCTCGCTGGCGCTGGCCGCGGCCACCTCCGAGGCCGCCGCCCTGCGCCGCGAACTCACCGACGCCCGCACCCTGCACGCGGCCTGGCAGGCCGCCGAGGCCGTGCTGCGCCACCGCGCCGCCGCCGACCGGGTCGGCCGGGTCGCCGCCGCGATCCGCGAGGCCGAGCTGGACGCCGCCCCCGCGCTCGCCGCCCGGGCCCGCGCCGCCACCGCCCTGGCCCGCGCCCTGGAGGGCGCCGCCGCGGCCGCCGAGGAGCGCGCCGACACCGAGGAGCAGCGCGCCGCCGAGCTCCAGTCCGACGGCTCCAAGGCCCAGGGCGACGCCACCGAGGCCGCCACCGCCGCCCAGAAGGCCCGCAGCGAGGCCGAGCACCTGCGCCAGCGCCTCGCCGAGGTCGAGCAGGAGACCGCCGCCGCCGTCGAGGCCGGCTTCATCGACACCGACGGCGACGTCGACCCGGCCCGCGCCGCCCTGCACGCCGCCGACGTGGAGAAGGCCGCCGCGGCCGCCCTCGGCCAGGCCCGCACCGCCGCCGAGTCCGCCGCGGCCCGGCTGCGCGAGGCCGCGGCCGCCACCGGCCGCGCCGAACTCGCCGCCGCCCGCGCCACCGACGCCCGCAAGGCCGCCGCCCAGGCGCTCGCCACCGAGCAGCGCACCGCCGCCCTGCTCGCCACCGAGCCCCGGCTCGCCGACCTGCTCTCGCTGACCCCCTACCAGGAGTCCGCCGAGGAGGACGCCGGCTTCCTCACCCCCGCCGTCCTCGACCGCAACGCCGAGTACCTGCGCGAACTCCTCGACGAGGCCATCGCCACCGCCGAACGCACCCTGTTCGACCTGCGCACCGCCGCCGCCGACGACTCCCGGATCCTGGCCGCGCTCGGCGACGGCGGCCTGCTGCCGCCCGGCCCGGACGTCCTCGCCACCGTCGAGTACCTGGCCGAGCACGGCATCCCGGCGCTGCCCGGCTGGCGCTACCTCGCCCAGTCCGTCGACCCGGCCGACCACGAGGCGATCCTCGCCGCCCGCCCCGAACTCGTCGACGGCGTCGTCGTCACCGACCCCGCCTCGCTGGAGCGGGCCCGCGAGGCGCTGCGCTCCGCCGCGCTGCTGCCCCGCTCCACCGTCGCCGTCGGCGCCGCCGCCTCGCTGATCGCCCCGATCACCGACGAGCCCGCGTTCTTCCTGGTGCCGCCGAACCCGGCCATGCACGACGAGTCCGCCGCCGACGACGAGCGCCGCGAACTGCGCGCCCGCGCCACCGCCCGCGAGGAGCACATCCGCGAACTCGCCGCCCGCCTCGGCGGCGACCGCGCGCTCGCCGCCCGCCTCGCCTCCTGGCACGCCAGCTGCCCGCCCGGCACCCTCGCCGAACTCGCCGGTGCCGCCGAGGCCGCCCGCGAGCACGCCGAGCAGTCCGCCGCCGCCCTGGCCACCCTGCGCGCCGACCACGACGAGGCCGAGACCGACCACGCCGCCGCGGCCTCGGCCCACGAGGAGCACCGCGAGGCCGCCCAGCGCGCCCGCCGCCGCGCCGACGCCCTCTCCGGCCTCGCCTTCCGGCTGCGCGAGCGCGCCAACTGGAGCCGCCGCCAGCGCGAACTCACCGAGGACGCCGCCGAGTGCGACCGCCGCCAGGCCGTCTGCGCCGAACGCGCCCGCACCTGCGACGAGGACCGCCGCGCCGCCCAGCGCGCCGCCGACGACGCCCGCCGTACGGCCCGCACCCTGCGCGCCGAGCGCGCCGAGATCTCCGCCGCCGAGCAGTCCGACGAGCCCGCCGACACCGCCCCGGCCGCGCTGCCCGCCCTGCGCGAGGCCTACCGCTCGGCCGCCCAGCTCTACGAGAAGGTCGGCGTCGGCGCCGACCTGCGCGCCGAACAGGCCCGCGCCGAGGGCGACGAGGCCGCCGCCGCGGCCGAACTCGACCGCCTCACCAACAAGGTCCGCACCCGCGCCGAGGAACTGCTCAACAGCCCCGACGGCGCCGACGGCCCCGCCCGTCAGGCCGCCGCCGCCCGCGCCGAGGAACTCGTCGCCACCATCGAGGCCCGCGCCGCCGCCGCCAGCGAGCAGCTCGGGCGACTGCGCGGCGAGGCCGAACGCTCCGCCCCCGCCGACGGCGAGGCGCACACCGAGCTGCCCGAGGACCTCGTCCCCACCGACCCCGAGCACGCGCAGAGCCTGCTGCGCGGCGCCACCAGCCGGCTCGCCGAGCGCCGCGAGGCCGTCGACACCGCCCGCACCGCGCACACCGACCTCCAGCGCACCTTCGACGCCGCCCAGGCCGCCGCCGCCGACTTCGACGAGCACGCCGGCCAGCTCCGCGACGGCCTGCGCGAGCAGCAGGACGACGAGGCCCAGACCGTCGAGCCCTACCTCGGCGCGCTCGCCGACGCCCGCACCGCCGCCGCCGAGGCCCGCCGCACCCTGCGCACCGCCGCCGGCGAGCTGTCCTCCGCCGAACTCGCCGTCCGCGACGCCTCGGACGCCCTCGTCCGGCACGCCAACGCGGCCCGCTACGAGGCCGTCCGCACCCCGGCCCGCCAGCAGATCCGCGAGCTGCCCGCCTCCGCGCTGCCCGACCACGCCGCCAACTGGGCCGTCGCCTTCGCGCCCCGGCTGCGGGTGCTCACCGACGAACTCGCCCAGCTGGAGCGCAACCGCGGCTCGATCGTCGACCGGCTGCGCGGCCTGGTCGAGTCCTCGCTGACCACCCTGCGGGCCGCCCAGCGGCTCTCCCGCCTGCCCGAGGGCCTGGGGGAGTGGTCCGGCCAGGAGTTCCTGCGGATCCGCTTCGAGGACCCGGACCACGCGACCCTGGTCGAGCGTCTCGGCGAGGTCATCGACGAGGCCACCCGCGCCGCCGTCCGCAAGAACAGCGACCTGCGCCGCGACGGCATGTCGCTGCTGCTGCGCGGCGTCGCCGCGGCGATCGGCCCCAAGGGCGTGGCCGTCGAGATCCTCAAGCCGGACGCGGTGCTGCGCGCCGAGCGGGTGAGCGTCGGCCAGATGTCCGACGTGTTCTCCGGCGGCCAGCTGCTCACCGCCGCCATCGCGCTGTACTGCACGATGGCCGCGCTGCGCGCCAACGACCGCGGCCAGTCCCAGCTGCGGCACGCGGGAACGCTGTTCCTCGACAACCCGATCGGCCGGGCCAACGCCACCTACCTGCTGGAGCTCCAGCGCGCGGTGGCCGACGCCCTCGGCGTCCAGCTGATCTACACCACGGGCCTGTTCGACACCACCGCGCTCGCCGAGTTCCCGCTGGTCATCCGGCTGCGCAACGACGCCGACCTGCGGGCCGGCCTGAAGTACATCTCGGTGGAGGAGCACCTGCGGCCGGGCCTTCCGGCCCCGCAGGACCCGGACGGTCCGGCGGTCCACGGCGAGATCACCGCCACCCGGATGTTCAAGCGCCCGGCGGAGGTTCCCGCCTCGTCGTGACCGCCGTAGCGTGGGCCCCATGCCCATGCTGACGATCGCCCACCTCAGTGACATCCACCTCGGCCAGGTCCACGGCGGGGACGGCGGCGAGCGCGCCCGGCGGCGGGCCGGGCAGGTGATGGCGTTCCTCGACACCCTGCCCGGCCCGCTGGACGCGGTGCTGGTCACCGGGGACCTCGCCGACCACGGCCTGCCCGAGGAGTACCGGCAGGTCGCCGAGGTGCTGGCCTCCCGGCACCCGGTGCTGCTGTGCCCGGGCAACCACGACCGCCGCTCGCCCTACCGCGAGGTGCTGCTCGGCGAGGCGCCGGGGGAGGGCCCGGTCAACCGGCTGCACCGGCTGCCCGGCGCCGATGTGCTGATGCTCGACTCCTCGATCCCCGGGCAGGACGACGGCCTGCTGGACGACGCCACGCTCGACTGGCTGGACGCCGAACTCACCGCCGGGCGCAGCGGGTTGCCCGCCCTGGTGGCCTTCCACCACCCGCCGCAGGAGCTGCACCTGCCGTATGTCGACCCGATCCGCCAGTTCGGCGCGGTGCGGCTGGCGCGGGTGCTGCGCCGGCACCCCCGGGTGGCCGCCCTGCTCTGCGGCCACGCGCACACCGCCGCGGCGACCACCTTCGCCGGTCTGCCGCTGCTGGTCGCGCCCGGGGTGGTCTCCACCGTCACGCTGCCCTGCGAGGGCGGACCCGGCATCGCCTTCGACCACCCGCCGATGCTGGCCTTCCACGTCCTGGACGGGGACCGCCGGCCGACCACCCACTACCGGGTGGTCAGCCCCGCCTGACGCGGCGCCGGGCCGCCCGGGTACGGCGGCCCGGCCGGGGGCTGGTGCGGCGGCTGCTGCTGGCGGGGGCGCTGCGGCTGCTGCTGGTACGGCGGGTACGGCCGCTGCTGGGGCCGCGGTTGCGGAGGGCGCGGCGGCGACTGCTGGGGGTACCCCGCCGGGGCGCGGCTGCCGGCCATCGGCGAGGCCGAGTTGGGCGCGCGCATCCGCTGGGCGGCGACCTGGCGCGAGATCAGGATCTCCAGCAGGCACCACATCGTGCCGAACACCCCCACCCCCATCGCCATCAGCGCCGGCGTCATCAGCCAGCTGTCGGCGTACGAGGACAGCGTCGCCACCACGATGCCCACCATGGTGAAGGACAGGCAGAGCACCGCGCGGACGACGGCCCTGCGGACCTCGTCGGGAAGGCGGCGGCGACGGCGGGCGGTTGGCATCGGGCGACCCCCAGGCGCGGACGGGTGGCGGACACGAACGGGGCGGGCGCCGAGTTTACGCCCCTGCGCTCCACTCTGCCCCGTCGTACCCGGACTATGCGCGCGAATCCCCCGAACCGACACCAAATCGTGTGATCCGCCCCGGATCCTACCGAACGGCCCGCCGAATCCCGGGCACCGTCAGGCGAGTTGCTCGTTCAGTTCGGCGAGCGCGCCCTCGACGATGGTCCGCATCGCCTGCTCGGCCCGCTCCGGGTCCCCCGCGCAGACCGCCTCGGCGACCTCGCGGTGCAGCCGGATCGCGTACGGCTCCGGCTGATGGGGCATCAGATGGTACTCGGTCCGGCCGGTCAGCACCGCGCCGACGGTCTCCCGGAGGTGGGCGAACATCTCGTTGCGCGAGGCCCGCAGCACGGTGGCGTGGAACTCGATGTCGTGCTGGAGGAAGGTCTCCAGATCGGCGGCGCGCGCGGTCATCGTCAGCTCGACCGCCAGCGCGCTGAGCCGGCGCCGTTCGTCGTCGGTGGCGTGCCGGGCCGCGAGCGCGGCGGCGGCCGGCTCCACGGCGACCCGCAGCGAGCCGAGCGAGCGCAGCTGGGCGGGCCGGTCGGCGCCGGCCAGCCGCCAGCGGATCACCATCGGGTCGAAGACGTCCCAGTCGGACCGGGGCTGCACGGTGATGCCGACCCGGCGGCGGGAGGCCACCAGGTGCATCCCCTCCAGGATCCGGACCGCCTCGCGGACCACCGTCCGGGAGACCCCGAACCGCTCCTCCAGCTCCTCGGCGCGCAGCACCGTGCCCTCGGGGAGCTCCCCGGACGCGATGGCCGGCCCCAGTTCCGCGAGCAGTCGGCCGGGCAGGCCCTGGATCTCCATCCCGCCAGCCTAGACCTCCGCCGTCCGTCCGCCGCCGCCACCCCCGGCGTCGAACCGGTGCCCAGGTCCGGGCATAAAAGTATGACGATTTGGTTTCTGCTACTTGAATACGTCATACCTTTGAGGCGATAGTGACGGCCAGGCAACGAAGGAGCACCACCCATGGCTCTCAGCGTCGAGAACCACGACACCGTCCACGCACCCCTCACCGTCGTGGTGATGGGTGTCTCCGGTGTCGGCAAGACCACCCTGGCCCGCCTGCTGGCCGACCGGCTCGACCTCCCCTTCGCCGAGGCGGACGACTTCCACCCGCCGGCCAACATCGCCAAGATGGCGGCCGGCGTCCCGCTGGACGACCGGGACCGCGAACCCTGGCTGCGCGCCATCGGAGCCTGGCTCAGGGAGCGCACCGAGGCCGGCACCGGCGGCGTGGTCACCTGCTCGGCGCTCAAGCACGGCTATCGCGACCTGCTGCGCGAGGCCGACCCGGACGCCTGGTTCCTGCACCTCAGCGGCCGGACCGAGCTGGTCGAGGACCGGCTCGCCCACCGCACCGGTCACTTCATGCCGCCGTCGCTGCTCGGCTCCCAGTACGCCGCCCTGGAACCCCTCGGTCCGGACGAGCGCGGCGCCGTCCTGGACGTCGGGCCGACCCCCGAAGAACTCGTCGAGAAGGCCGTCGCCCTGCTGCGGCCCGTCAATGGAGACCTCGCGTGACACCCTCCCCCACCCTCGCGGTGCTCGCGGCCGCCCCACCGGCCCTCCCGCACACCGGCAGCGACACCCAGCTGCTGGTCGCGGTGCTGCTCAGCATCGGCGCCATCGTGCTGCTGATCACCAAGTTCAAGCTGCACCCGTTCCTGGCCCTGACCCTCGGCTCGGGCCTGCTGGCCGCCGTCGCCGGCGCGCCGTTCGACAAGCTGCTCACCAGCTTCTCCACCGGCTTCGGCTCCACCGTCGCGGGCGTCGGCCTGCTGATCGGCCTGGGCGCGATGCTCGGCAAGCTGCTCGCCGACTCCGGCGGCGCGAACATCATCGCGGACACCGTGCTGTCCCGCTCCGGCCCCAGGGCGCTGCCCTGGGCGATGGCGCTGATCGCCGCCGTGCTCGGCCTGCCGCTGTTCTTCGAGGTCGGCGTGGTGCTGCTGATCCCGATCGTCCTGCTGGTGGCCCGCCGCGGCAACGTCCCGCTGATGCGGATCGGCATCCCGGCGCTGGCCGGCCTGTCCGTGCTGCACGGCCTGGTGCCCCCGCACCCCGGTCCGCTGGTCGCCGTCGACGCGCTCAAGGCCGACCTCGGCATCACCCTGGCGCTCGGCCTGCTGATCGCCGTCCCGACCCTGATCGTCGCCGGGCCGCTGTTCGCCCGCGTCGCCGAGCGCTGGGTCGGCCCGCTGGAGATCCCCGAGGCGGCCGCCCCGGTGGAGACCGCGAAGCGCGAGCACACCCCGTCCTTCGGCGCCGTGCTGGCGACCATCCTGCTGCCGGTCGCACTGATGCTCGCCAAGGCGCTGGCGGACGTCGTGATCGACGACCCCAAGGCGCTGCCGCAGCGGGTCTTCGACTTCATCGGATCCCCGCTGATCGCCCTGCTCGCCGCGACCCTGCTCGGCATGGTGACCCTCGGCAAGGCGGCCGGCTTCGACAAGGCCCGGATCTCCGACACCGTCGGCAAGTCGCTCGGCCCGATCGCCGGCATCGTCTTCATCGTCGGCGCGGGCGGCGGCTTCAAGCAGACCCTGATCGACGTGGGCGTCGGCAGCGCGGTCAGCGAGTGGTCGTCCAAGTGGCACATCTCGGCGCTGCTGCTCGGCTGGCTGATCGCGGTGCTGATCCGCCTCGCCACCGGCTCGGCCACGGTCGCCACCATCACCGCGGCCGGCATCGTCGCCCCGCTGGCGGCCGACATGTCGTCCACCCACGCGGCCCTGCTGGTGCTGGCCATCGGCGCCGGCTCGCTGTTCCTGTCGCACGTCAACGACGCCGGCTTCTGGCTGGTGAAGGAGTACTTCGGGATGAGCGTCGGACAGACGCTGAAGTCCTGGTCGGCGATGGAGACGGTGATCTCGGTGGTCGCGATCGCCCTGATCATGCCGCTCAGCCTGATCGTCTAGCGAGACTGGACAGAACGCCGAACGGGCGGGCGCTCCCCGGGGAGCGCCCGCCCGTTCGGCCGTACCGGGGCGGGGTCAGGCGGCCAGCAGGACCCGCCAGCCGCCCCCGCCGTCGGCACCGTCGGGGCGGAGCGTCAGCTCCTTCACCTGGCCGGTCCCGTGGAAGGTCAGCCGTACGGTCTGCCGGTTGGCCGGGTCGTCGCCGAAGTCGGCGGTGACCTTCCCGGCGGCGCCGGGCCCGTAGGTCCGGACCCACTCCTCGGCCACCGTCCGACGCGCGTCGGCCGGGCCCTCGGCGGCGGCCAGCTTCAGCAGCCGCTCCGCGGAGCCGTCGGCCAGCCGCCACACCACCTGCTGGACCAGGCCCAGCGTCTCGGGCACCGGGTAGCCGGTGACCTCCAGGTGCGGATGGCCGGCGTAGTCGGCCGCGTGCTCCAGCCGGGCGGTGTCCTCACCGCCGCCCGAACAACCGGCCAGCAGGGCGGCCGACAGCACGGTCGCCAGCACGGCCGCCACCGGCCGCCCCGCCGTCATCAGCCGCCCCGCCGCCATCAGCTGGTCCCGAGCGGGCGGACGACGACGAACCACTCGATCGGGTCACCCTTCTGCCGGTAGTACGACAGCACCTCGTTCAGCGTGGTGACACCCTGCCGGCCGTGCTGGCGCAGCTCCATCCGGGTGCCCCAGCTGACCACGATCGCGGCGTGGTTGATCCGCGACTCGTTGCGCCACTTGAAGAACACCACGTCGCCGGGGCGCGCCTCGGAGGTCCAGCGCAGCCAGGTGGAGTAGCGGTGGTTCAGCAGGTGCCGGTGCAGGTTGGCCGCGCCCGCCCAGGTGTAGCTGCGGTTCTTGTGCCAGCCGAACATCCAGTAGTCGTTGGTCCACCAGGCGCTGTCGAGGGTCTTGAAGCCGTACCGGGTGCGCATGCCGCCACCGTAGTAGAGGGCCTTCGAGACGAAGTTCGTGCAGTCCTGGGGGTAGTCCCAGCCGATGTTGACGTTGCGGCGGGCCCAGTCGGCCGTGCCGTTGTAGTTGTACCCGGCCTGGACCGCCCCGGCGGCCGGCTGCGCCGGCTGGACCGGGAAGCCGTTGGCGTCCAGCGGCACGGCCTTCTGGGCGTCCGCCGGGTCGGGCTGGGCGGCGTCCGCCACGTCGACCTGGGCCTGGGCGACCCCGGAGGAGGACAGCTTCTGCTGGGCCGCGAGGTCGTCCGCCTCGGAGACCAGCACCGCGGCGGTGCCGACGGCGAACTCGAAGCGCTTGGAGCCCGCGCTCTCGCTCGGCGAGTCCACGCCGCCGGACCGGATCATCACCGAGTCCTTGACGGTGGCCCGCACGACGACCCGGCCGGCCGTCTGCTGGTCGACCACCACGTCGGTCAGCGAGACCGCCGCGGCCGTGTACAGCTGGTTCTGCGTCGCCAGCGCCTCGCGGTTGGCGACCAGCGAGGCCTCCTGGGTGGCCAGCAGGTCGACGAAGACGGTGCCGTGCGCGGCCTCGGCGGCGGCGTCCGGCGCGGTGAACCCGGCCTTCATCTTGATCTTGTTGCGGGCGTCCAGGTACTCCTGCACGTACCCGCGGTACTGCTCCGGGCCGCCGGCCGTCGGCGTGCCCTGGACCACGGCCGAGGCGACCGGGGCGGCGGTGCCGTAGCTGTTCCGGGCGGTGACCACCGCGCGGTACGAGCGGGTGTTGTCCAGGCCGGTGAACGCGGCCCGCAGGTCACCGGTGGTGATCTCCTGGACCGGCAGGCCGGCCGAGGTCTCGACCCGCACCGTGTAGCCGACGTCGCCGACCGAGCCGTGGTCGGCCGGGGCGTTCCAGGTGACGGTCAGGCCGGCGTCGCCGCCGACGGCGGTGACCAGCTCGGCCGCGCCCGGCGCGGTCGGCGCCAGGTAGTCGAGGGTCAGCTTCGGGCGCTGCGCCGGATCGGCGGCGGTGGCGGAGAAGTAGCGGGCCGCGCCGGTCCAGCCGGCCGGCGGACGCAGGGCCAGGCCGTGGGCCTCGCCCTTCTCGAACCAGGAGCCGGCCAGCGTGGCCAGGTCGGTCTCGGACGGCTTGGCGGCGGAGGCGTAGCTCTCGGCGCCGGCGGCCGCGGCCAGCGCGGCGCCGCCCTGGCCGGGGGCCCAGGCCGAGCCCAGCTGGAAGACGTCCACGGCGGCCTCGTCGCAGCCCGCCGGGCAGTCCGAGCGGGTCAGCGCGAGCTTGGCGGCGACCACCCGGGAGCCGGCCGGGACGGCCGACAGGTCGGGCTTGAGCCAGCTGGCCCAGCTGCTGCCGTCGGCGGTGGTGCCGACCCGCAGCTCGGCCGGGTCGGCGGCCGGGCAGGCGCCGGTGTCGCAGCCGCCGCCGGCGGTGGCCGCCGAGGCGTCCGCGAGGGCCGCGCCGGTGAGCACCGCGGTGGTCGGCGCGGGCGGCGCCGGCGGGGCCTGGACGCGGACGGCCAGCGGCTGGCCGGCGCTCCAGTCGGAGCAGCCGACGGCGGCGCAGGCGCGCGCGGCCCAGGTGTAGTCGCCGCCGTCGGTCAGCGCGCCGTCCGGCACCTGGACCGAGGCCCGGGTGCCGCTCTCCGCCCACGCGGGGGCGATGGCGGTCGGCAGCGGCTGGCCGTTCGGGCCGCGGAGCACGAACTCGGTCCGGATCCGGCCCTGGTTGGGGTTGGTGACCAGGGCGGAGAGCACCGGGGTGAGGGTCTGCTGGGCGCCGGTCTGCAGCGCGGTCGGGACGTCCGGCAGCGGGCTGACGCTGAAGGTGGCCCAGGGGGACCAGCCCAGGTTGTAGTGCAGGCCGTCGTACGGCGAGGAGCGGAACCGGTAGGTGTGGCCGTACTGGAGCAGCCCGGCGGGGACGGTGACCTCGGAGGGGGTGCCGCTGGCCACGTAGCCGGAGACGTTGACCGCGCCGACCTGGGCGCCGGAGATGGCGTCGACCAGCTGGAAGGTGCCGGTCACCTTGTCGCCGTCGGGGTCGACGAAGGTGTCCCGGAGCACCGGGGTGGTGGTGTCGACGCGCCAGGTGCCGGTGCCGTCCTGCAGGAACGGCGGGCCGGCCTGCTGCTTGGTGCCGGTGCGCGGGCGGTAGTTGTAGGTGACCGTCAGCTTCGGCACGTTGCTCGCGGCGTTGGCGGAGTTCACCTCCTTCCAGTACTTGGTCGAGACCTCGTCGGGGGCGCGCAGGCCCATGCCCGAGGTGCCGCTCTTGGCCGAGGCCCAGGTCTGGACGAGGTCGGTGACGTTGGCGTTGATCCAGCCGTCGCCGCCGCAGGCGTCGCGGCCCCTGGTCTCGGTGGAGGTGGCCTTCTTGGCCTTCCAGGCCGGCTGGGCGGTCCACCGCGAGGCGGTCGAGGCCAGGCCGGTGTCCCAGACCTCCCAGGTGTACGGCAGGCAGTCGCTGTTGCCGGAGTGGAAGTTGTAGAGCGAGAGGGTCGCGCTGGAGACCAGGGCGTCGGCGATGCCGGCGGTGTTCCAGTTGATGAAGGCGCGGGCCTCGCGGGAGCTGCCGTCGGCGTTCTTGGTGCCGGAGTTGCCCCAGTAGATCTCGGTGTCGGCCGACCAGTCGACCGTCTCACCGTGCTGGACCCGGGTGTCGAAGGCGTTGCCGAGCGCGGCGGTGGCCGGGTCGACGGTCACCGGGTAGGCGGTGGCCGGGTCGGCGAGGAAGGCCGCGTCCGGGGTGAAGACCAGGTCGACGGTGTCGCCGTGCTGGACCACCTCCAGGCCCACCCGGGCCTGGCGGGGGTGCTCGCTCGATCCGGGCGCCGTGGTGGCGTCCCACATCACCGGCGCGGGCAGCACGGCGCGCTTCTGGCCGTTCTTCCGGTCGGTGAACAGGACGGAGCCGTCGGGCTGCGCCTCGGCCTTGATGCCCTTGGCGCGCAGCGGCATGGTGTACGCGTAGCCGTCGGCCGCCGGGCGCTGGTTGAGCGTGACGTACTGCTCGAAGCCGGTGCGGGTGGCCTCGACGACGAGGTCGCCGGCGCCGTCGCCGATGGCGTCCCGGTAGGTGGCGCGGGTGCCGTTCAGCTGGGGCGCGGGCAGGCCGCCGCGCCACTCCAGGGCGAGCTGGTCGTCGCCGGAACCGAGCGAGACGAGGGTGCGGGCCGCCTCCGTGCCGGCCGGCGCCGTCTGGACCGCGCGGGACTCGGCGAGCGAGCGGGGGCGCTTGCCGCCGGCCCCGGCGAGCTTGAGGCCGTTGGGGTGGGCGGCCGGGGCCACCGAGCCGTCGGCGGCGGCCTTGAGGGTGAGGTCGACGTCGGCCCACCTGCCGTCGCGCAGGAAGCGCACCGGGCCGGCCGACAGTTCGGTGGTGAGGGTCCCGTCCGGGTTGGCCCAGGTGGTGGAGGTCTCGTCCCGCTCGGAGAGCGCCTCGACCCGCTGGCCGCTCTTCCGCGCGGCGGCCCGGGCGGCGGCCAGGCTGCTGCCGGGGTCGAGCGCGGCGGCGGTGGGGGCCTTGCCGGGGGTGGGCCTGGGGTGGGGCTTGGCCGCGAAGGCGACCGGTGACCCGGCGGCCAGCGACAGCGCCAGCGTGAGGGCCAGCGGACCGGTCAGGGTCCGTCTTGAGACGTGCATGGGTGCTCCTTGAACCCGCTGTTGATCAACAGCGTCGGGCGGAGCATATGAAGATCACCTGACAAGGTGATCTTGGCAAAGCGGACAAAAATACCCATTGCCTGAAGATTCCCTGAGAATGGTGATCCGATCGTGACGCGCTGTGTGCGAACGACAGCGGCGCGATCGTTTCCGCAGGTCAGCGGGTGTGTAACGGACACACCGACGGGCGGGCGCCCCAGCCCTGGGGTGCCCGCCCGTCGAGCCTGCGCGCGGGATCGCCTACGCGGTCCCGCGCTTCGCGAGGCTGTGCCTACTTGTTTCCACGCTTCGCGAGGAAGGCCTCGACCTCGGCACGGACCTCCGGAGTGTCCAGGCCGCGGACGGTCATCGTGGTGCGGCGGCGCAGCACGTCGTCCGCGGTGTACGCCCACTCGTGGTCGGCCGCGTAGGCGACCTGCGCCCAGACGTCCGGACCGTCCTCGTGGATCGGCCGGCCGAGCTCCGGGTTCTCGTCGATCATCCGGGCGATGTCGAAGGACAGCGTGCCGTAGTGGCCGGCCAGGTGCTTGGCGACCAGCGGCTCCATCCGCGAGCCGGGCTCACGGTCGATCAGCAGGCGGTGCGCCACGGCGTTCGGCGCGCCGACGCCCGGCAGCGGCACGGTCGGGGCGATCGGGGAGATGTCCTCGCCGAGCGAGGTGCCGGGCACGTGGGCCAGCTTCTCCAGCACGGTGCGCCCGATGTGGCGGTAGGTGGTCCACTTGCCGCCGGCGACCGACAGCATGCCGCCCTTGCCCTCGGTGACGACGGTCTCGCGCTTGGCGGCGGCGGTCTCGCCCGGGCCGCCCGGCAGCACCCGCAGGC
Source organism: Kitasatospora sp. NPDC057692 (assembly GCF_042799475.1). Lineage (NCBI taxonomy): Bacteria > Bacillati > Actinomycetota > Actinomycetes > Kitasatosporales > Streptomycetaceae > Kitasatospora > Kitasatospora sp. NPDC057692. Next base: position 88,029 of record NZ_JBHVIV010000024.1, read on the forward strand.
CGGCGAAGGTGTAGGTGATCAGGTCGCGGTCGAGGTGCTCGTCGCGGATCGCGTGCGCGGCCTCGCCGAGGATCTGGTCGACGTCCGCCTCGGTGGCCCGGACGTCCTTCGGGTCGCCGGTGTACTCCTCGTCGGTGGTCCCGAGCAGGACGTGGTCCTCCCACGGGATGGCGAAGGAGACGCGGTACTTGTCGATCGGGATGGTCAGCGCGGCGCGCCACGGCGAGCGGCGCTTGACCACCACGTGGGCGCCCTTGGACAGGCGGATCGACGGCGCGGCGCCGGCGTCCTCCATCCGGCGCAGGTGGTCCACCCACGGGCCGGTGGCGTTCAGCACCAGGCGGGCGTCGACGCCGAACTCGGTGCCGTCCATGCGGTCCTTCAGCTCGGCGCCGGTGACCCGGCCCCCGGTGAAGCGCAGGCCGGTGACCTCGGCGTGGTTGAGCACGACCGCGCCGGCCTCGACGGCGGCGCGCACGGTCATCACCGCGACGCGCGAGTCGTTCATCTGGTGGTCGCCGTAGACGGCCACCGAGCGCAGGCCCTCGGTGCGCAGCGCGGGCACCTGCTGGGCGGCGTGCGCGGCGGTGGAGACCCGGCCCATGCCGTCGCGGAAGGCGGAGAGCGCCGAGTACAGGAACACGCCGGCGCCGAGCTTGGGCGCGCTGTGCGGGCCGCCCTTGTAGACCGGCACGAAGAAGGTCAGCGGGTTGACCAGGTGCGGGGCGACGTCGGTGGAGAGCGCGCGGCGCTCCTTGTGGTTCTCGGCGACCAGCTTGACCGCGCCGGTCTGCAGGTAGCGCAGACCGCCGTGGACCAGCTTGGACGAGGCGCTGGAGGTGGCGCCGGCGAAGTCGCCGGCGTCGACCATGGCGACCTTCAGGCCGGCCTGGGACGCGGTCCAGGCGACGGCGGTGCCGAGGATGCCGCCCCCGATCACCAGCAGGTCGTAGGTGGCCTTGCCGAGCAGCTCGCGGGTCTCGGCGCGGGAGGCGGTGCGGCCGGCGGTCAGCTCGGCGCCCAGGGTCGGGATGGTTGCCATGGTGTGTGTACGGCGCGCGGGTCGGGCGGCGCCGTTACTCCTCTCGGTGTGCGTACGGCCCCTGGGAGAGGCCGGTGGCCCGGTGCGGCGGGCCGGTGGAACGGGAGCGGGCCGGCCGGGGCAGGCGCCCCGACCGGCGTCGCGATCAGTTGGTCTCTTCCTCCTCCACCCAGCCCATGGTGCGCTCGACGGCCTTGAGCCACTTCTTGTACTCGCGCTCCCGGGTGGCCTCGTCCATCCGCGGGGTCCACTCGGCGGCGCGGTGCCAGTTGGCCCGCAGGGTGTCGAGGTCGCTCCAGAAGCCGACCGCCAGGCCGGCCGCGTAGGCGGCGCCCAGGGCGGTGGTCTCGGCCACATACGGGCGCTCGACCGGGGCGTCCAGGACGTCGGCGATGTTCTGCATGAGCAGGTTGTTGCTGGTCATGCCGCCGTCGACCTTGAGGGCGGTGAGCTCGACCCCGGAGTCCTTCTGCATGGCGTCGACGACCTCGCGGGTCTGCCAGGCGGTGGCCTCCAGGACGGCCCGGGCCAGGTGGCCCTTGGTGACGTACCGGGTGAGGCCGGCGATCACACCGCGGGCGTCGGAGCGCCAGTACGGGGCGAACAGGCCGGAGAAGGCCGGGACGAAGTAGGCGCCGCCGTTGTCCTCGACCGTGTTGGCCAGGGTCTCGATCTCGGCGGCGGTGGAGATGATGCCGAGCTGGTCGCGCAGCCACTGGACGAGCGAGCCGGTGACGGCGATCGAGCCTTCCAGGGCGTACACCGGGGCCTGGTCGCCGATCCGGTAGCCGACCGTGGTCAGCAGGCCGTGGTACGAGTTGACGATCTTCTCGCCGGTGTTCAGCAGCAGGAAGGTGCCGGTGCCGTAGGTGGACTTGGCCTCGCCCTCGTCGAAGCAGGTCTGGCCGAACAGCGCGGCCTGCTGGTCGCCGAGCGCGGAGGCGACCGGCACGCCCGCCAGGTCGCCGACGGCCTCGCCGTACACCTCGGCGGAGGAGCGGATCTCCGGCAGGACGGCCATCGGCACGCCCATCGACTCGGCGATGCCCTCGTCCCAGGCCAGCGTCTTCAGGTTCATCAGCATGGTGCGGCTGGCGTTGGTCACGTCCGTGACGTGCCGGCCGCCGTTCACCCCGCCGGTGAGGTTCCAGATGACCCAGGTGTCCATGGTGCCGAAGAGGATGTCGCCGGCCTCGGCGCGCTCGCGCAGGCCCTCGACGTTGTCCAGCAGCCAGCGGATCTTCGGGCCGGCGAAGTAGCTGGCCAGCGGGAGGCCGGTCTCGCGGCGGAAGCGGTCCTGGCCGACGTTGCGGCCCAGCTCGCGGCAGAGCGCCTCGGTGCGGGTGTCCTGCCACACCAGCGCGTTGTGCACCGGCTCGCCGGTGTTCCTGTCCCACAGGACGGTGGTCTCGCGCTGGTTGGTGATGCCGATGGCGCGGATGTCGTCCTTGGTCAGGCCGGCCTTCTCCAGCGCACCGCGGACGACCGACTGCACCCGGGTCCAGATCTCGGCGGCGTCGTGCTCGACGTAGCCGGGCTGGGGGAAGATCTGCCGGTGCTCCTGCTGGTCGACGGAGACGATGCGGCCGTCGGCGCCGAAGATGATGCAGCGGCTGGAGGTGGTGCCCTGGTCGATCGCGGCGATGTAGTTGCCAGTGGAGGTCATGAGGGTCCTCGGCTCGGGAAGTGTGCGGGGGAGGGTGGGCCTGACGCTCGGGTCAGTCCCCGGATCCGGGCGGGGTGGAAACCCGGCGGGTCAGAACGCGACGTGGTACAGGCCGCCGGCCAGCAGGCCGCCGATGACCGGGCCGGCCACCGGGATCCAGGCGTACGACCAGTCGGAGCCGCCCTTGTTCGGGATCGGCAGCAGCGAGTGGACGATGCGCGGGCCGAGGTCGCGGACCGGGTTGATGGCGTACCCGGTCGGGCCGCCGAGGGACAGGCCGATGCCGACGACGGTGAAGGCGACGATCAGGATGCCGGTGCCGGAGAGGCCGAGGCCCTTGGTCAGGCCCTGGGTGAGGATGGCCAGGGCGAGCACGAAGGTGCCGATGATCTCGGTGAGCAGGTTCTGGACCGGGTTCCGGATCTCGGGGCCGGTCGAGAAGATGCCGAGGGTGGGCTCCTGGTTGGCCTGGAACTGGCCGAGGTAGGTGAGCCACACGAGGACGGCGCCGATCATGGCGCCGATCAGCTGGGAGACGAGGTAGATCGGGACCTTGCCCCAGTCGCCGGTGTCGACGGCGATGGCCAGCGTGACGGCCGGGTTCAGGTGGGCACCGGACTTCGGAGCCGACATGTAGGCGGCGATCATCACCGCGAAGCCCCAGCCGAAGGTGATCGCCAGCCAGCCGGCGTTCAGGGCCTTCGACTTCTTGAGCGTCACGGCGGCGCAGACGCCACCGCCGAGGAGTATCAGGGCGGCGGTGCCGAGGGTTTCGCCGACGAAGATGTCGCCGTTGGAGAACGCGGACACAAAGACTCCCTTGTCCATATGGCCCGGAGGTGCGGGTGGGGGCAGGGGCCGGGCGATCGCTGGGCGGGTGAGCGCCTTGTGGGAGTGATCTGCACGGCCATCGTTCGACAATGTCGACCGTCATGCGGAAGCTTCCTCCCAGGGTCGGCCTCGCGTCAAGGCCGGGTTACGCAGCTGTGACCCTTTGCTCGCCGCGCTACCCGACGTCACCGGATGGATCAGTGGAATTTTGGACAAAACGGTAAGGCGCGGACGGGCATTTCGCCCGTCCGCGCCTCTGCGTGAACGATTCCCCGGATGCCCGGGAGGCTGCGGTCCGCCGCTCAGAACCGCCCGGCGCCCAGGTCCCGGGAGATCGCGCGCGCCGCGCTGCGCACCGACGCGACCAGCGAGGGCTTCACGAAGCCGTCCTCGCAGACCCGCTCGACCGCGCCGCTGATGCAGACCGCGCCGACCGGGTTGCGGCGCCGGTCCTGGATCAGTGCGCCGATCGAGGCCACGCCCTCCCAGGTCTCCTCCACCGAGTCCGCCCAGCCGCGCTCGCGGGTCAGCGCCGCCTCGGCGTCCACGTCCGCCGACTCGGTCAGCGTGCGCGCGGTGTACGACTCGAACGGGCCGTCGCCCAGCTCGCCGCGCGCCACCGGGTCGTAGGCCACCAGCACCTTGCCCAGCGCGGTCGAGTGCAGCGGCTGCATCGAGCCGACCTCCAGCACCTGCCGGGTGTCGTCCGGCCGGAACACGTGGTGCACGATCAGCACCCCGCGCTGGTGCAGCACCCCCAGGTAGACGGTCTCGCCGGCCGCCCTGGCCAGGTCGTCGGCCCACACCAGGGCCCGCGCCCGCAGCTCGTGGACGTCCAGGTAGCTCTGGCCGAGCCGCAGCAGCTCGGCGCCCAGCTGGTACTTGCCGCTCTCCGGGTCCTGCTCCACGAACCCCTCCTGCTGGAGGGTGCGCAGGATGCCGTGCGCGGTGCCCTTGGCGAGGTCCAGCGCCGTCGCGACCTCCGACAGGCCCAGGCGGCGCTCGCCGCCGGCCAGCAGGCGCATGATCGCGGCGGCCCGGGAAAGCGACTGGATCGGGCCGGGCATGGGTACCTCCGCGCTGAGAGGCGGTCGACATTGTCGACCGCAGTGGTGACGGCACGAGTCTGCCAGGCCGCCGCCGTTCCGTGCACCTTCCCCCTCGGTAACCCCGCCGCGGTCCGCCGGCCGCGCGTCCCCGGACGGCCCGCGCGGCCGGTGCCGGGGATCAGCCGCTCCGTCCGGCGGCCGCCTCCGCCGCCTCCGCGGCCACCGCCCGGATCGCCTCCGGCCCGACCCGGCAGCAGCCGCCCACCAGCCGCGCCCCGGCCGCCAGCCAGCCGGCCACCCCGCCCGCCTCGAAGGTCGGCGCGCCGCACCACGCCCCGGCCGCCGCGTCCCAGCCCTCGCCGCTGTTCGGGTACACCACCACCGGCTTGCCGGAGACCCGCGCCGCCAGCGGCACCGCCCGGTCAGCCTCCTCGGGCGCGCAGCAGTTCACCCCCACCGCCACCACCTCGTCCGCCTCCGCCGCCAGCGCGAACGCCTCCGCCAGCGGCTGCCCGGCCCGGGTCAGCCCGCCCGCCGCGCCGAACGACAGCCAGGCCGGCACCCCCAGCCCGCGCACCGCCCGCAGCAGTACCCGAGCCTCCTCGACGTCCGGCACCGTCTCCAGCGCCAGCACGTCCGGACCCGCCGCCGCCAGGGCCTCCAGCCGCGGCCGGTGGAACGCCTCCAGCTCGGCCGCCGTCAGCCCGTACCGGCCCCGGTACTCCGAGCCGTCCGCCAGCACCGCCCCGTACGGCCCGACCGACGCGGCCACCCAACGGCGCGGCCCCGGCAGCCCGCGCGCCGCCTCCCGGGCCAGCTCCACGCTGCGGGCCAGCAGCCGGACCGCCCCCTCCCGGCCGATCCCGCGCCGGGCGAAGCCGGCGAAGCCCGCCTGGTAGCTCGCCGTGATCGCGACCTGCGCGCCCGCCGCGAAGTACGCCCGGTGCGCCGCCAGCACCGCCTCCGGCGCGTCCGCCAGCAGCCGGGCCGACCACAGCCCGTCCGACAGGTCGTGGCCGGCCGCCGCCAGCTGGTTGGACAGCCCGCCGTCCAGCACCAGCGGCCCGGCCGCCAGCGCGGCGGCGAAGTCCGGCGCGCCGGGCGCGCGGGCTGACTCCATCGCGGCCTCCTCGGGTGAACGTCCTGGTCACAGCCTAGGGGCGGGGCGCGGGGGAGGGTGCGGAAAATGATTTGCCGCAGAGTCAAGAGCTCGCTACGTTGTGCTCATTCCGAGAAGGACGCCGGTCCGGCCGCACCGGGAGAGGGAGGAGCGCACCCGTGGACACCACCGAGCAGGAGTGGCTCGCCGCCTACGACCCGCGCGCCTACACCCCGGTCGCCGTCACGGTCGACGTGGTCGCCCTCACCCTGCGGCACGGCCGCCTGCACGTCCTGCTCGTCGAGCGCGCCCTGCCGCCCTACCAGGGCCGCTGGGCCCTGCCCGGCGGCTTCCTGCGGGCCGGCGAGGAGAGCCTCGACGAGGCCGCCGCCCGCGAGTTCGCCGAGGAGACCGGACTGCACGGCACCGTCGGGGCCGAGGCCGCCCTCAGCCGCATCCACCTCGAACAGCTCGGCAGCTACGGCACACCCGACCGCGACCCGCGGATGCACGTGGTGTCCGTCGCCTACCTCGCCTTCGCCCCGGACCTGCCCGACCCGCAGGCCGGCACCGACGCGGCCCACGCCGCCTGGCACCCCGTCACCGCCCTCGACCTCCGGCCCGCCTGCCGGTCCGAGACCGCCGGTGCGCCCGCCGACACCCACGGGGGTGGCGTCGGCGGGCGCACCGGCTCCGCCGGGCAGCCCGAGCCGTCCGAGCCGTCCGAGTGCGTGGCGCCCGCCGAGCCGGGCGACCGCACCCCCATCGAGCTCGCCTTCGACCACGCCCGGATACTCGCCGACGGCCTCGACCGCGCCCGCGCCAAGATCGAGTACAGCCCGCTGGCCACCGCCTTCCTCCACCACGACTTCACCATCCCCGAGCTGCGCGCCGTCTACGAGGCCGTCTGGGACGAGAAGCTCCACCCCGGCAACTTCCACCGCAAGGTGCTCTCCGTCCCCGGCTTCGTCGAGGGCACCGGCACCACCACCGACCGCGGCGGCGCCCGCGGCGGTCCCCGTGCCCGCACCTACCACACCGGCGACGCCCGCCTCCTCCACCCCGCGCTGCTGCGCCCCACCCGGAGTGATCCCCACCCGGAGTGATCCCCGACCGGATCCCGCGACCCCCGCCCCACCCCCGGCCGCCCGCACTACCATCCGCCCATGACGACTTACGAGGCCGGCACGGTGCGCCACCAAGCCAACTCCCACTGCCACTTCTGCGGCACCCCCTACCCGCCCGGCACCTCCGCCTGGCCCCGGACCTGCCCCCGCTGCACCGAGATCAGCTACCGCAACCCGCTGCCCGTCGTCGTCACCCTCCTCCCGATCACCGCGGACCCCGACACCGCCCCCGGCCTCGTGGTGATCCGCCGCACCATCGAGCCCGGCTACGGCGAACTCGCCATGCCCGGCGGGTACGTCGACTACGGCGAGAGCTGGCAGCAGGCCTGCGTGCGCGAACTGCGCGAGGAGACCGGCATCCTCGCCGAGGCCGCGGACATCACCCTGGTCGCCACCGACTCCGACACCCACGGCGGCTTCCTCTGCCTCTTCGGCCTGCTCCCGGCGCGCCCGCTCGCCGACCTCCCGCCCTCCGTCCCCACCGACGAAACCGACGGCTGGCAGCTCGCCACCCCCGAGACCCCGCTCGCCTTCCCCTTCCACACCCGCGTCTCCCGTTCCTGGTTCAACGGCGAGTTCACCCGCCTCTGACCAGGCAACCGGCCGCCGCCCGGTCGGCCGGGCAGACCCTGGCGCACCGGCCGCTCACATGGCAGGGTCTGCACCGACAGCCCCCAACCGGACGCGGGCCCTGCCACCAGCATCCCCGTCCGCCCTCAACCACCGGCCGGGAGACCACCACCGTGAGCACCCCATCCCAGGACCAGCCGCTCTGGCGCCCCAACCCCGCTCGTGCCGCCGGCACCGGGATCGTGGCCTTCCAGGCCTGGGCCGCCGAGCACCACGGCGCCCCGGCCGCCCCGCTCGCCCCCGCCGCCGACGACGACCAGGCGGCCGCCCGCTACGCCGCCCTGCACGCCTGGTCGGTCGAGGACCTCGACCGCTTCTGGACCGCCGTCACCCAGTGGTACGACGTCCGCTTCACCGAGGCACCCGACGCCGTCCTCGCCGACCCCGCGATGCCCGGCGCCCACTGGTTCCCCGGCGCCCGCCTCAACTACGCCGAGCACGCCCTGCGCGCCGGCGAGGACGCCGCCAACGCCGACCGCCCCGCGATCCTCCACCTCGACGAGACCATCGACGAGCCCGTCGTCCTCACCTGGGCCGAGCTCCGCCGCCAGGTCGGCTCCCTCGCCGCCGCCCTGAGGGCCCGGGGCGTGCGCCCCGGCGACCGGGTCAGCGCCTACCTGCCCAACATCCCGCAGGCCGCCGTCGCCCTCCTCGCCACCGCCGCCGTCGGCGCCGTCTGGACCAGTTGCGCCCCCGACTTCGGCGCCCGCAGCGTCCTCGACCGCCTCCAGCAGATCGAGCCCGTCGTCCTCTTCGCCGTCGACGGCTACCACTACGGCGGCAAGGACCACGACCGCACGGAGGTCGTCGCCGAACTCCGCCGCGAACTCCCGTCGCTGCACACCGTCGTGCACGTCCCCCTGCTCGGCGCCCCCGCCCCCGAGGGAGCACTGGCCTGGGACGACCTGGTCGCCGCCGACACCGCGCCGGTCTTCGAACCGGTCCCCTTCGACCACCCGCTCTGGGTCCTCTACTCCTCCGGCACCACCGGCCTGCCCAAGGCCATCGTGCAGAGCCAGGGCGGCATCCTCGTCGAGCACCTCAAGCAGGCCGGCCTCCACCTCGACCTCGGCCCCGACGACCGCTTCCTCTGGTACACCTCCACCGGCTGGATGATGTGGAACTTCCTCCTCTCCGGCCTCCTCGTCGGGTCCACGATCGTCACCTACGACGGCAGCCCCGGCCACCCCGACACCGGCGCCTTCTGGTCCGTCGCCGCCCGCACCGGTGCCACCGTCGTCGGCACCTCCGCCGCCTACGTCATCGCCAGCCGGAAGGCGGGCCTGCGCCCCGGCCACGACCTCGACCTCTCCGCGATCCGCTGCCTCGGCACCACCGGCTCCCCATTGCCGCCCGACGGCTTCCGCTGGATCTACGAGGAGGTCAAGGAGGACGTCTGGCTCGCCTCCGTCAGCGGCGGCACCGACGTCTGCTCCTGCTTCGTCGGCGGCGTCCCCACCCTCCCCGTCCACCTCGGCGAGATCCAGGCCCCCTGCCTCGGCGCCGCCGTCGAGTCCTGGGACGTCAACGGCCGGCCGCACACCGGCGAGGTCGGCGAACTCGTCGTCACCAAGCCCATCCCCTCGATGCCCACCGGCTTCTGGAACGACCCCGAGGGCACGCGCTACCACGACAGCTACTTCGACACCTACCCCGGCATCTGGCGCCACGGCGACTGGATCACCGTCACCTCCCGCGGCACCGTGGTCATCCACGGCCGCTCCGACTCCACCCTCAACCGCCAGGGCGTCCGGATGGGCTCCTCGGACATCTACGAGGTCGTCGAACGCCTCCCCGAGATCGCCGAATCCCTGGTCATCGGCCTGGAGGAGCCCGACGGCGGCTACTGGATGCCGCTCTTCGTCGTCCTCGCCCCCGGCGCCGAGCTCGACGCCGACCTGATCGGCCGCATCCGCAGCTCGCTGCGCACCGAGCTCTCCCCGCGCCACGTCCCCGACGAGGTCATCGCCGTCCGCGGCCTGCCGCACACCCTGACCGGCAAGCGCATCGAGGTCCCGGTGAAGCGCCTGCTCTCCGGCACCCCGCTCGACCAGGCCGTCAACCCCGGCTCCGTCGACAACCTCGACCACCTCCGCTGGTTCGAGCAGCTCCGCCGCGACCGCGCCGCCGCGAAGTAACCGCCGCGAAGTAACCGCGGCCCTCCGCCCGGACACACCGGAGGGGCCCTTCCACAGCCACAGTGGAAGGGCCCCTCCTGGTGTTCTCCGACGGTTGCCCGGCGGCCGGCCCGGCTACTCGCCCGACAGCACCTGCTGCGCCGCGGCCCGCGCCTCCTCGGCGCTGTCCGCCGCCCGCGCGGCCTCGGCGGCCCGGCGGCACTGCGCCAGCGTGTACTTGGCCAGCGCGGACCGCACGTAGGGGATCGACGCCGCGCCCATCGACAGGCTGGTGACACCGAGACCGGTCAGCACCACGGCCAGCAGCGGGTCCGCCGCGGCCTCACCGCAGACGCCGCAGCTCTTGCCCTCGGCCTGCGCGGCCTCGGCCGAGAACGCGATCAGGTCGAGCAGCGCCGGCTGCCACGGGTCCTGCAGCCGGGCCAGCGCACCGACCTGCCGGTCGGCGGCGAAGGTGTACTGCGCGAGGTCGTTGGTGCCCAGCGACAGGAACTCGACCTCCTGGAGGATCGAGCGCGCCCGCAGCGCGGCCGACGGAATCTCCACCATCGCACCGAACTTGGCGCTCAGACCGGCCTCACGACACGCCTCGGCGAAGTCCTTGGCGTCCTTGCGGTCGGCCACCATCGGGGCCATCACCTCAAGGTGCACCGGCAGGCCATCGGCGGCGGTCGCCAGCGCCCGCAGCTGGGTCCGCAGCACGTCCGGGTGCTCCAGCAGAGTGCGCAGACCGCGCACACCCAGCGCCGGGTTCGGCTCGTCGGCCGGGGTCAGGAAGTCCAGCGGCTTGTCCGCGCCCGCGTCGAGCACCCGGACGACGACCCGGTTCTCCGGGAAGGCCTCCAGCACCTTGCGGTACGCCTCGACCTGCTTCTCCTCGCTGGGCGCCTTCGCCGAGTCGTCGAGGAAGAGGAACTCGGTGCGGAACAGCCCGACGCCCTCGGCGCCCGCCGCCAGCGCGGCCGGCAGGTCACCCGGACCGCCGACGTTGGCGAGCAGCGGCACCTTGTGGCCGTCCGAGGTGGCACCCGGGCCGGAGGAGGCGGCGAGCGCCGCCTTGCGCTCGGCGGCGATCCGGCGCAGCTCCTCCTTCTTCTCCTCGCTCGGCTCGACCAGCACATCACCGGAGCTGCCGTCCACGGCGACGACCGTGCCCTCGGCGACATCGGTCGCCCCCGGCAGGGCGACCACGGCCGGCACGCCCATGGCCCGCGCCAGGATGGCGCTGTGGCTGGTCGGCCCGCCCTCCTCGGTCACGAAGCCGAGCACCAGTGTCGGGTCGAGCAGCGCGGTGTCGGCCGGCGCGAGGTCCCGGGCGAACAGCACGTACGGCTCGTCGCTGTCGGGCACACCCGGCATCGGCACGCCCAGCAGCCGGGCGACGATGCGGTTGCGCACGTCGTCCAGGTCGGCCACCCGGCCCGCCAGGTACTCCCCGGCGGAGGCGAGCAGCGCCCGGTAGGCGGCGAAGGCGTCGTAGACGCCGCGCTCGGCGCTGCTGCCGACCGCGATCCGGCGGGTGACGTCGGCCATCAGCTCCGGGTCCTGCGCCATCAGCGCCTGGGCCTCCAGCACGGCCTGGGCCTCGCCGCCGGCCAGGTTGCCGCGGGCGATCAGGTCCGCGGCCACCGCCTCGACGGCCGCCTGGGCGCGGGCCTGCTCGCGCGGAGCCTCCTCGGTCGGGATCTGGGTGGCCGGGGGCTCCAGCACCGCGGTCCCCATGTGCCGCACCTGGCCGATCGCGACCCCGTGGCTGACACCCACGCCGCGCAGCGTCTTCTCCATGTCTGTCTCCGTGAGAGAGGCGGCCCCGCCGGGTACCGCTGATTGCCGGGCCGCCCCGACCGGAACGGCGGGGCGGATGTGTCGGGTAAGTAGGGGAGAGGTCAGCTCCAGTTGAACAGGGCGTCGCCGACGGCGACCTCCCCGCTCTCCAGCACCCCGGCCAGCGCCTCGGCCGAGGCCTCCAGCGCGACGATCGGCGAGATCGGCGACTTGCCGGCGGCCTCGACGGCGGCCGGGTCCCACTTGATGACGGCCTGGCCGCGGGTCACGGTGTCGCCCTTGCTGACGAGCAGCTCGAAGCCCTCGCCGTTCAGCTGGACGGTGTCGATGCCCAGGTGGGTCAGGACACCGTGGCCGTCCGCGTCGACGACGACGAACGCGTGCGGGTGCATGGACACGACCACGCCGTCCACCGGGGCAACGGCCTCGGTCTGCTCGCGCACCGGGTCGATCGCGGTGCCGGGGCCGACCATCGCACCCGAGAACACGGGGTCCGGCACGCCGGCGAGCCCGACGACCTTGCCGGTCAGCGGCGACGTCACAGTGGTCATGGTTGAGCCTCCCAAGTGCGCAGTACAGACGAGCGGCCGCGAACGCGGCAGGACGATCGACTGAAGCCTAAATCATGTCAACTTCGGACATCTGTCGACATTCCCGGGTAGTCGATCGTGCCGCCCACCCGCACCGGCCGGTCATCTCGCCGACCGCTAGTGGTCTAGTCCTCTTGGCCGATGCGCCGCACTCTACAGGCATCTTGGCGAATCGGGACCATTGCTGTATATGCTCGCGAGAGCAACAAATCACGCGTCCGGGCGGGTGACCCCCGGCGTGGCTCGATTCGCGCTCCGGCCGGGGACCCGCTATGGTTGGTCGAGTCGCCGCGAGTCGGCGGTTAACACCAGATTTCGGATGCGAAAAGCACCGGTTAAGCGCCGGGAAACGGATCTGGTAAGCTCGAAACACGAAAGAACGAAGCGCCCGGAGGGCCGGTGTGAAAGCCGCCTGATGGAAGCGTCCGTTCCTTGAGAACTCAACAGCGTGCCAAAAGTCAACG